>JBGTMM010000577.1:0-2327 GCA_041743635.1 Bythopirellula sp. | reverse complement strand
CGGGAGCTTCTTCCTCTTTCTTCTCCTTCTTTTTCTTTTTCAACTGGAGCTTGCGGACTCGCACCTTGGCCAAGCCCAGCGGAGAATCTCCCTCCGACCAGCGGTCCATTTCCTTCAGCTTTTCCAAACGCTCGATCCTCGTGAGCACGCTGCGACTGGAAGTCGCACCGCGGCGAACTTTTAAACTCTTATCAATGGTCATGCCGAGCTCCTAAAAATACCGCGCTACAAACATCCACGCTCTCAGGCATGGCAAATCGGATTAGCCGAATCTCCCAGTATAAAGCCTCGGCAAGGTTTTCGACAAGGGTCGGCCGGAGCGGGAAATTCTGGAGGCTTGTGGTGCAGGCGTCTCGCCTGCAGCCGAGACGGCTGAACACAAGGATTTGCAGGCAAGATGGCGGCACCCCCTATTTCGCCAAGCAGCTTGGACGACGTTTGTTATTTGCCCGCCGGATCGGCCGCCCGCTGCGCCAGTTCACGGTCCAGGTCCAAGAGCGATGCCGGATCGTTCTGCACCATGTGAAACTTATGCACCACTTCGCGGGCCGTTTTTTCTTCTTCCACCTGCTCGGTGATGAACCACTCAAGTTCCACGAGGGCCGCGAAGGCTTTTTCTTGAAACGCGAGCTCGTACAGCTTATCGATTTGCGCGGTCACTTTTTCTTCCTGGGCAAGCGCCTTTTCAAACACCTCGACGACCGAAGCAAACTCAATTTCTGGCTGAGTGATGGGTTTCAAAATAACCTTGGCATTGCGTGCCAGCAGAAAGTCATAGAGCTTGAGGGCATGCACATTTTCTTCCGCGCTTTGAATGCGCATCCAATGGGCACAGCCCGTGAATTGCTCGTGCTGACACCACGCAGCCATCGACAAGTAAGTGTACGAACTGAACAGCTCATTATTGATTTGTTCGTTAATGGCATCTTGGATGAGTTGGGTGAACATGGCGAAAACTCCAGTGCGGTTAATAAGTTGGTGAACAGGTGGTTAAGTCATGTATCGAATACTTACTCACCTACCCACTCGTCCCCCAAATTGTAAATGGCTCTCGGCGTGTGTCCACGGCGTATGCCGAAAGCGCAAAGAAAAAAGGCTCGTCATCAAACCTGTTGACGACGAACCTCAGTCTCATCAATTAAGGATCGGGGAATAGAAGAGGCGAGATCCTATTCTCTAAGTGGGCCCGACTGGAGTTGAACCAGCACGCCCTTTCGGGCACATGCCCCTCAAGCATGCGCGTCTGCCAATTTCGCCACGAGCCCAGTGGTTACCGACATTAATTTGCCAATCTATCGAGTCTACCTTTGGCAGTTTGTCCGTCAACCCGCAAGGCTGCTCCAAACTGGAGGAGACTGCGGGCGAAATTGCGCAAAATGATGGGATTACTACAGGAGTTTCGCTGGTTTTTTGACGACCTGTTGCGGTATAATCGAAAGTCCACGCGGCTCGGCACTCACGTCGGGCTCCGACACCCTCCTCCGAATCGCGGTCAGCTCGACATGCCCGGCAGCAAGCACTTTTCCTCGCGATCATTCGGCAGTCCGTCACGACGACGGTGTGGAATTTCGGTGCGTGGCAGTGTGGGGCTATTACTACTTGCGTTCGTTCTCTCTCCCACATTTGCGGCAGACGATGCCGCACTTCAACAGTTCCGCGAACAAGTCGAGCCAATCCTCGTCGAGAAGTGCTACGACTGCCACGGCAATGGCATGCAGGAAGGTTCGGTGGCCTTCGACGGTTTTGCCTCGCAGGAAGCGTTGGTCGACAACCCTCAACTATGGTGGCGGGCCTTGCGGATGGTCCGCGCGGGGATGATGCCTCCCGCCGAGATGCCGTCGCTGAGCGATGAAGAAAAACAGACGCTCGAAACCTGGATTAAACGCTCTGTTTTTCACGGAGATCCCAACAATCCCGACCCGGGCCACGTCACCCTGCGGCGGCTCAATCGCAACGAGTACCGCAACACAGTACGTGATCTCATGGGGGTCGATTTCGACACGCATGCTGATTTCCCCCAGGACGATAGCGGCCACGGTTTCGACAACATTGGCAGCTTGCTGACTGTTTCACCGCTGCTCTTGGAGAAAGATCTTGCCGCGGCGCGCACAATTGTCGCCCAGGCGGTGCCGCTGACCAGCAAAATGACCCCTGAGAAGATCATTACCGGCATCGAGTTCCATCCCGAGAACGCTGATTCCCAGAATCAAGAACGCGGCCCGCGCTGGCTCTCTTACTACGAGCCGGGCCGGGTTTCCCACCGCGTGACAGTGGAACACGCTGGTCGGTATCAATTGCAGGTGAATCTCAGCGCCGACGAAAAATAT
>JBGTMM010000576.1:0-6334 GCA_041743635.1 Bythopirellula sp. | reverse complement strand
CGCCTCCGTGACCCACAAATCACACGAATGAATTTTTCGTAAAATTCGTGATGATTCGTGGTTAAAAAAATCTTTCTTGGCGCTCCTGGCGCCCTTGGCGGTTCAGTTGAGTTTGCAATCTACCTAGTCGGCTCTAGGCGACGTGTGTCCCAATAGCCGGAGCACAACGTGCTCCGGGAACCCGGTGGGCGTTGCCCACCGGCTAAGGGCTGGTTGTTCGCCTGGGCAACTGTCATCATGGACGGATGACGTTTCAGCTTGTTGCCACCGCTGCTTTTGGACTCGAAGCCGTGGTGGTCCGCGAACTGACGAATCTCGGCTACGAAGGGCGCGTCACGCGGCCGGGGCGGATTGAATTCACTGGGGACGCAGCGGCCGTCTGTCGCACGAACTTGTGGCTACGGTCGGCGGACCGCGTGCTCGTGCAGCTTGCCAAGTTCGCCGCGCCCGATTTCGACGCGCTATTCGATACGGTCGCCGAACTGCCCTGGGAGGAGTGGATTCACCGCGAAGCGGCGATCCCCGTGCGAGGCCGCTCGCACAAATCGCAGCTCACCAGCGTCCCAGCCTGCCAACGCACGGTCAAGAAGGCGATTGTCGAGCGGCTCTTGGCGAAACACAACACCACGGAGCTTCCCGAAACAGGCCCGGCCGTTCCGGTAGAAGTCGCCTTGCTCGACGATGAGGCGACAATTTCCATCGACACCTCGGGCGATGGCTTACACAAGCGCGGCTATCGCACCTTGGCCGGGCCAGCGCAATTGCGAGAAACGCTCGCCGCGGCGCTCGTGCAACTCAGTTTTTGGAAACCGGACAAGCCGCTGGTCGATCCGTTTTGCGGCACGGGCACGATTATCATCGAAGCAGCGCTCATTGGCCGGCGCTTGGCACCAGGGAGAAACCGTGACTTCGCCGCCGAGCATTGGCCTAGCTTTTCGCAAGAAGCGTGGCGAGTGGCCCGCGAGGAAGTCGCAGACTTGGCGCTGCCCAATCTCGAAGAACGACCGATGGGGACCGACATCGACGCGGAATCGCTGAGCCTCGCGCGCTACCACGCTGAGCAAGCCGGTGTCGAGGCCGACGTGCATTTTCAGCAGCGGGCCTTTGTCGATCTCACCTCGCAGCGTTCCTATGGTTGCACGATCATGAATCCGCCGTATGGTTTGCGGATGGGCGAAGAACGCGAAGTCGCGGAGCTTTATCGCACGTTCCCCGAAGTCTTGCGACGGCTGAAAACGTGGTCGCATTTTATTTTGTCGGCGCGCGAGGATTTGGAACAACTGGTCGGACAAGAAGCGGATCGTCGCCGCAAACTTTATAATGCGCGGATCGCCTGCACGTATTACCAATTCCACGGGCCACGTCCGCCACGAGAACCTCATCCTGACGCTGCGACAAGCGTTGAGAAGCCGCATCGAGTTGATAAAGTACCTGCGTTCGGGGGTTTGCGCGAAGAAGCGCACCGACAGGCCGAGGAGTTTGCGAATCGGCTGAAAAAACTTGCCCGACACTTGCGGCGGTGGCCCGCCAGGGGAATCACTTGCTATCGGCTTTATGAGCGCGACATTCCCGAAGTGCCGCTGGTGGTGGATCGTTATGAAGATGCGCTACACATCGCGGAATTTGAGCGCCCCCACGAACGCACAGCGGCGGAACATGCCGACTGGCTTGATCTGATGGTCCGCACGGCGGCGGGAGCGCTCGACGTGCCGCGCGATGCGGTGTTCATGAAACATCGTGAACGACAGCGGGGCGATGCGCAATATGAGCGGGTGAGCGACGAGCAAGCCGTGCGCACCGTCGAGGAAGGCGGGCTCAAATTCATCGTGAACCTGTCGGATTATCTCGACACGGGACTATTTCTCGATCACCGCCTCACGCGGGGCATGGTCCGCGCAGCGGCAGCGGGAAAGCGGTTTCTCAACTTGTTTGCGTATACCGGTTCATTCACGGTGTACGCCGCCGCCGGGGGTGCCGCGAGCACCACGACCGTCGATTTGTCGGCGAATTATCTCGATTGGGCCGCCGAAAATTTGCAGATTAACGGTCTCGCGGGGTCGCAACACCGGTTTGTTCGCGAAGACGCTAGCGGGTATTTGGAGACGCTCGGTCAGGATGAGATGTTTGATTTGGTCGTGTTTGACCCGCCGACTTTCTCTAACCGAAAACGACTCGATTACGACTGGGATGTGCAGCGCGATCACGCGCCTTTGTTGCGAAAATTGATCGACCGCATGTCGCCTGGCGGGGTCATTTATTTTTCGACCAATTCACGGCGCTTCAAACTTGATGAAGCGGCGCTTAGCGGCGTGAGCATTCGCGAGATCAGCAAACAAACCGTCCCCGAGGATTTCCGCAACACGCGCATCCACCGCTGCTGGCGGATGATTAAACCGTAGCCGCGATTCAACGAATCGCAGGGCCGTGCGGTTCGTTGAACCGCGGCTATGAGGAAAGATAGTCCCGCAAGTCCCCGAGTTCGCGTTCAAACCCACCCGACAGAATCGGGAAACGACACCAGCTCTTGGGGTCGAGATTTTCATCGTCCAAGTGGAACGATGGGGCATAACGCTCGCGTTTCCATTGGTTGCGGCACCAAAGCACGAAAAACTTTTCTACCCAGGCACCCAATTGCTCCGTTGTGTACTCGGGGAACTTGTCTTGCACGACATGAAACACTTCCAGCGGCATCAGCTTGTCGCGAATACCGGCACGCTCAATCACGTCGAGCACGCGATAGGGCATGAGATCCCCTTCGTCGGTTTGACCTTCCGCTGCCGGGCGCAACTCGGCGGTGGGAGTCTGCGAGTTAATCACCGACAAAGCGGGGAGGGGTCCGACGCCTGTCGGGCCGGTACGTTCCATCCATTTAAGCCATTCGAGCAAATACGCTTTGTCAATGCCGCCAATCGGAGCCAACCCTCCCGCGGTGTCGCCGTCCATCGTGGCATAGCCGACCGCCGCCTCGCTGCGATTGCTGGTGGTCAGCAGCAGCGCACCAGAAAGATTGGCCAGCAACCACGCCCCAGGTGCCCGAGTCCGAGCTTGGATGTTTTGCAGAGCCGTATCATCGGTTTCCCAGTTCAACTTACGGCCCACCGCCTGGGACACGGTTTTCACGTAATCATCAACCAGCGTGTCGATGTTCCACTCCAAGAATCTTGCACCAATGGCTTCGGCCACCGTCCGAGCCGCATTCCGCGTGACCTGCCCGCTGTTGCGGGTCGCTTGGTACGCGCACGTTAGCAGCTCACCCACAATCGCTTCGGCAGTTTCCGCCTTCGCAAGCTGCGGCAAGTGCGTTAGCTTCTTACAGAATTCGGCGTTTCCCAATTCACCAATGCCGAACTTGGCCATTAGCCACACCATGGTGGCGACAGCCGATGAATCTGCCCCGCCACTGAGCGAAATCACAAAACCCCCCGCCCTACTTTTCCGCAGGTAATCGAACAAACTGAGCGCGACAGCACGGGCAAATTCTTCTTCTTTCGGCGGTGGCGAGGTGTCCCAATCGCTCGAGCGGTTCGTGGGACATGCCGATTTGGGAGTTGGCAAGCTAAAATCGCAGTCGAGCGTCACTCCTTTTTGCTCAGCAATCGACAGCGCTAGTGCGGCTCGGTCCGAGCGGGTGGCGGCCACGTCGACGTCGGCTTGAATGGTGACGAAATCTTCGAACGAAAAACGGGGACCAATCGCCACGAACTCACCACGAGTGGCGATCAGCGTCCCGCCATCGTAAAGCACATTCCCCGCTTCATTGCCCAAGAGATTCGTATAAACGTAGCTCGTGCAAAAATCGCGGCTCCCGCGCTCGACAATGCCGCGCCGAATTTCTTGTTTGGCAAAGGCGAAGTGGCTGCCGCTGGGGTTGAGAATGACGTCGGCACCGCGAGCGGCGAGTTGCTTGCCAATTCGCTCGGCAACCCAGGCGTCGCGGCAGATTTCCATGCCGATTTTTATGCCCCCGCAATCAAACATTAGATCGCCGACGGGAAACTTGCCGCCGAGGCAGGCGATCTCGCTCACTTTGCCAGCGGGCCAAGGCTTGAACCACCGCGGTTCGTAGTGGATGCCATCGCCGGCGAGACATTGCTTAGCGACAAAACCAATCAACCGGCCGTCACAGGCAAAGGCGCACGCATTAAAAATCTGTTCGTCGACCACTAGCGGCAAACCGAGCGCGACAGCGATTCCGTCGGTCGCAGGCAAAATCTCGCCGAGCATTTCGAGTGAAGTTTCTTGCACGCCCCGCGAGAAAAAGGCGTCTTCGCAACCGTAACCGCTAATGCACAATTCGGGGAGGCAGACCAAACTCGCATCGGCACGACGAGCCGCCTCAATCGCGGCCACGATATTCGCGCGATTGGATTCCCAGGCGAAGGGCGTTTGGTTAAGAGCGGCGGCGGCGAGGCGGACTTTCATGCCACAAATATACGCGGTCAATGACGAGGTGTCATCCTGAGAGAGCCTCGGCGACCGAAGGATCTGGTTTGTAACCGTGTTCGCTTCTCAATGCGAACGACAGAGGCACCCAGATTCTTCGAGTCGTGGAACTCCTCTCAGAATGACATTGTCACGGTCACCTAAGCAACGTCAGCCGCAGGGCATTGAGTGCCTGCTTCGCGGTGCGAATTTGCAAGATCGCCGGATGGCTCGCACAGCCGAAACGCGATTCGCGTGTCTTCTCCGCACTGGCCAGGGCGATACAGACGTGCGCATCGGCCGCAAACGGATCGGGCGGGTAGGCAGCCACGGCCAATCCCCAATCGGCGCCCGCGTTGAGCCGCACCGTTTCGGCCATGACCACGGCCACCGCTGGGTCGCAGGGCTTGGCATTTTCGGGAATTGCGCAAAGGGAATTGAGTTGGGCAAGATTTTCAATCACCGCCCCGCGAGCAAACGTGTTCGCTGCTGGGTCAAGCGCCGTCAACCATTGCGTGATGCAACCGCCGGTGGCCCATTCGGCGACGGCAAGCGTTTGACCGCGTTCGGCAAGCAGCCGAATCACCACGTTTTCAAGTTCGTCTTCCTCCTCGCCGAAGGCCAATTCACCGAGCGACTCGCGAATCACCGCGATGACCGGCTCCATCGCTCGCAAGCATGTCGGCTCGTCACAGCCCATGGCCGTGATTCGCAAAGTAATCGTCGCATCGCTGACGGTGATGCCGACCTTCGGCTCACGGCCCCGGCGAATCAGGTCAGGGAGCATCGCTTCGAGTTGGCTCTCGCCCGTGCCGAAGCATTTGATCCGGCGATGGCGAATCACCGCTTGTTCCGGGCGAAGTTCATTGATTCGCACGGTGACCGTTGTTTGCCACATCTCGCGCATTTCCACCGGCACGCCAGGCAACGCGAAGACGACGCAAGGCGCACGACCTTCGCGTGGGACAATCATTTCAATTCCGGGTGCCGTGCCATGCTCATTGGGAATCGGCACGGCCCCCTGTGGGAAATCGGCTTGCCGGGCGTTGCGTTCCGGCATTTCACGGCCGCGGGCTTTGAAGAGCCGTTCAATGTGCACGAGTGAGGCCGCATCGCGCCACAATTTAGTGCCAGTCGTGGCGGCCAGGGCCTCACGGGTGAGGTCGTCAGCAGTGGGTCCTAATCCCCCGGTGGCCACCACGATTTCGGCTCGCTGGATTGCCGTGCGAAACACGGCGATGTTATCGGCGAGCTCGTCACCCACCGTGGTGTGAAACACGACTTCGATGCCCAATTCCGTGAGACGTTGGCTGAGCCATTGGCTGTTGGTATCGAGTCGTTGGCCGGTGGTGATCTCGTCGCCGATGGCGATGACTTCCGCTCTCATAGAGAGCAGTGTCGTGTGTGCGGCGGGAGTTGGGAAGGGCCAACAATGAGACCGCTAAGCCGCGAGCGGTTTATTTCACCACCGTGAATCCAAAGCTGGTGCGTGGGCCGCGATGGAAACCATGGTGATAGCCGAAGTGAGGATGGCAATGCGGGGGGCCATAGTAGTGCTCTTCGACAATCACGGGTGGCGGGCCTTGGGCGATGAAGGCCGGCTGAGGCGGATTCTGCATCACTTGGATCACGTCGGTCGACACACCTTGATTGTGCAAATAGATAAGGTCAGCACCGGCTAAAGGTCTGGCCAAGCCAGAGGTGCGAACGTAATTCTGAATCAAGACCGGATCAACCCCCGAGCGGCTCATCGCCACGACTTCATCAATCGTCGCGGCCCCAACCTGCACTTGTCGGCCCATAGAGGCTGCAATCTGCGCGCGATTGCGGGCTTGCATCTCGTCCATGCCCGAACCAACCACGCCCCCGGTGACCGCACCAAGGCCAGCACCAATAAGTGCGCCGCTGGCGG
>JBGTMM010000575.1:0-2997 GCA_041743635.1 Bythopirellula sp. | reverse complement strand
CGTTGAAGTTGTCTTTGTGCGTGTCCCAACCGGTGTCATCGCCGGGGTTCAGGCCGTGGTAGCACGTCACGAACCTGACGCCCGCTTCCACCAACCGCCGGGCGAGCAGCATGCTTTGCCCGACTTCGTTCCGGCCGTAGCGTTCGCGGACCTCGGGGGGTTCCTGGTGGATGTCGAAGGCCCGTTTCGCTTCGGGGGAAGTCAGCATCGACCAGGCCCGCTGATAGTATTGATCCATCCCCGCCATCGCCGGTGAGTTCGCCACTTGCCGGTGTTGGCGGTCGATTTGCTCCAACAACTTGCGGCGGTTGTTGAGGTGCGAGATGGAAATGCCTTCCCGAAGCTCCAACGTCTTCACCGAAAAATCGGCCCGATTGGGATCCTGATCGACAATGAACGGATCATGCCGCTTGCCCAACATCCCCGCGAATTGGCCCGGGCAGGTATAAACTTGATCGTAGCAGAGGTGCGGCAGGATCACGGATTCGGGCAGCTTGCCACCGCTGGGCCGCAGCTTCGAGAGGACCGCGCCGGGGTTCGGCCAATCACTCGGGCCAGCTCCGACCTGCACCACGTCGGCGGTGCTGGTCCGGCCGGTCAGCATGAAATACGTCGCGGGGTTATGGTTCGCCACCTTATGGGCAAACGACCGCACGATGGTCATCTTGCCCACGTGCCTTGCGGACTTGGGCATGTGCTCCGAAACGACATACCCCGGAACCGCAGTGGCAATCGGCTGGAACTCGCCGCGAATCTCCAAGGGAGCATGAGGCTTCATGTCCCAGGTGTCGATGTGACTGGGCGCTCCATACTTCTGTAACACAATGACTGACTTCACCGGCGCTCGCTGCTGCCCAGGCGTCTCGGCGGAGAGTTTTAAGACCTGCCCCAAACTCAAGCCCAACGTGCCGAGCGCCCCGGCTTTGAGCCAGTCCCTTCGCGAAGCGGCCATCCTGCGAAATTCCGGGCAAGCGTCATATCGGCGTGATGCAGTCATCAAGGGCACTCCCGAGGGAGGTTTGGTTTCAGGAACAGGAAGTCCAGTTTGTCCGAGGCGCGATGCCCTGTCAACACGCCCCGAACGGTGGATAAGCATCGCTCGATCAATAAGTGAGTGGAATGGCGCTAGCCACCGGTTCTTCGTTCGCCGCATAATACCGGCGGCTAGCCCGGATTATTCATCGATGTTTTTTGTATCGTGTGATTTTGGATGTTTTGTGGTGGTATGTCGGCGCGGGTTGCACGCCCCCCTTTCCCCCTGGGGTGTGGTGCTATTCGAGTTGTCGGGGTTCAGGGCATTGACAACAATTCCTCGGTTAGCTGAAGCCTGCGGCGAAGCGGTTCACGCATTCGGTGACGTGCCGCAGATGATGATGGAACGGCCAGCTTGCGGACAATCGCACCAGCACGCGCCGGGAACTTTGAATCACCTCCGCCGCCACCTTGATCAATCGGGTTCGCCAGGTCGCAGGGTGTCCTTCGCCCAACGGGTCGCGTTCGCGACGTCGGTTGAAACCGCGCCGCCGTTCGCGTCCTTCCATCGCTTCTTGAGGCAGCGGACCACCGGGGTCCGGCGGTGGGTCGGCGACAACGCTTCGCAACCGCACCAGCAGGTTCAACGCCGCCGCATGCAGGTACAAGCGGAACAAGTTCGCCAGGAAGCGATGGTCGCTCAATCGCTCGCCGTGCATGCCGAGCTTGAGTTCCTTGTTACGATTCTCGCTTTCGCCCCGGTCGCTGTATTCGTCGTAACAGGCTCCGGGCAGCACGCGTCCGCCGGGCCGGTTGGTCACGATCGCGCGACGGTTCGTGCCGGCGGCATTCGCTTCGGCTTTGACGATCATCCACCGCGCGTGCGGCCAGGAGCGGGCGCGATACTCGAACGCGTCAAACAACCGCTGGGGTTCGCCGGTGTCTTTATAGAGTTGGACCGCTTGGTCCTGCAAATCCTGGGTGTTTCGATTCAAAAGCGGGTTCGTTCCGAAGCCAAAACTGAAGTCGATCCGCAAGGCTTCGCAGATGTCGTACATCGCCGGACAGCCGAACGCCGAGTCGCCGCGAAGATGAATCACCACGTCCGGCCACTTGGCCCGCACCCGCTCGACCAAATACTGGATGTCGTCCGCGGCCCCCAGCGCCGCACACGCCGGACCGTACAACAGGCAGAGCATCACCACCAGATCGTTCTCCGCGCAGGTGATGATCCGCGGCTGATATTGATACTGGTTGTTGTGGGCATCAAACAACACCAACTGTTGCTGCCCATGGGCCGGGTCGTCATAGGTGTCGATGTCGAATGTGAGCCGCGAAGGCGGCGTGTCGAACGAGTCGAGAAACTGATCGATGAGCACGTCCCGCAAACGATTCAAGGAGGCAATGTCAATCGCGTTTTCAAACCGCGAATGCGTGGGCTGGCTGGCAAGCGCCGCGTCTTCGGGTTGCCGGCCGGCGACCAGTTTGAATACCGGATCGAACCTGAGCGCATCGTGATCGTTCTGGTCTTCATAGTCTGCCAAGAGGCCGAAAATTCGCACGCGCACCATCTCCAAAAATGTGTGCTCGGGATCGCGGCGACGATCGGTGAGCGCCGCCGCGAACTGTTCGGTCAATCCGATCTTTTCATCAAACAAACGCATCGGCAACAATCCCGCATCGCTGGTCAACTGACTGGGACTGATCTCCAAAACCACGGGAATTTGTGGCAAAAAATCCAACACCAACTGCTCTGCACTCTGTATACTCATCCTAAGCCTCCGGTTTGCCTTCTAAGGGGTACGTTTTCAAACACTTAGATGCTCTCGGAGGCTCTTTTATTCCAACAACCATGAATAATCCGGGCTAGCGCCTTGCCGCTCAGGTTTGAGAAATGTCATTCACCGCAATCATCGGTCTTATGGGATAGTTTCTAAGACAATTCAAAAGGATAGGGTCCTCTGTGCGGACCAAATCGGTATTGGCTTTGCTAGGTAGCACACATGACTTCGCGACGGACAGCCA
>JBGTMM010000574.1:0-1549 GCA_041743635.1 Bythopirellula sp. | reverse complement strand
TTGGGCTGCGACATCATGGGCTTCGGCGGCTTGAGCGACGTCAAATTCCGCGGTGCGGTGCTGCCGGGCGATCGCATCACCATCTCCTGCATGTTGACCAAAATGCGTCGGGGCAGCATCGTCGTGAGCCGCTTCCAAGCTTTTGTCGACACCGCAATTGTCTGTGAAGGCGAGATTCGCGGCATCCCGCTCTGGAAGGAAGACATCCGCAAATTAGCCAACCGCGAGACTTGAGCAATAGTTTTATTTCCCCCTTCCTCCTTCCCCCTCCCCCCTTTCCACCCATGGGCCGGCGAGCATTACCGAAAGTCGATCCCGACCTCGATACCTCGCGCCATTTTCGCACGCTCGAGGAATTGCCGTCGCCGTGGAACCCCAGCGAACTTTTCGGCCGCATTGCACCGCTGGAAGTGGAAGTTGGCAGCGGCAAAGGCTTGTTTTTGCAGAGTGCCGCGATCGCTTGTCCGGAGCACAATTTCCTGGGGATCGAAGTCGCGCACAAATATGCCCGCTTCACCGCGGCCCGTTTAGCTAAGCGCGGCCTCGACAACGCGGTTGCAATCCAAGGGGATGGCTTGCGGTTGTTTCGAGAAATGATCCCGGACAACTCACTCGCCGCGGTGCACGTCTATTTCCCCGACCCCTGGTGGAAGAAACGTCACCACAAACGCCGGGTGCTCAACGAAGCCTTCTTGGCCGACGTCCATCGCACGCTCATCCCCGACGGTCGGCTGCATTTTTGGACCGACGTCAAAGAGTATTTCGACGCGACGCTGGAACTCATCGCCGAGATGGGCAAATTTATCGGGCCCCTCGAAGTGCCTGAGAAAGCGCCGGAACACGCGCTCGATTTCCGCACGCACTTCGAACGCCGCACCCGACTCAAGGAAGAACCCGTCTACCGCTCAGAATTCATCAAATAACGCGCCGCGACTCGTCGCGTCCCCTCAACCCGTGGCGACTTCATACGTCCGCATGGGGTCAGGCCCGCCGGTCCGTGTGCTTGCCAATGCGATGTTATAAAGTTGTTGACCATAAGGCGTGGGATAATCCGCCGTGATGCACGCCCGGCAGAGTTGATCGGACGGCTTGGCCACCGCCCGGGCGATTGACTCCACGGGCAGGAATCGCACGGAATCGGCGCCGAGATCAGCGGCCATCGCGGCGAACATTTGCTGATCGTCTTGGCCCGCTTTCAAAAAGGGCGGGGCGAAGAGCTCGCCAATCGTCGACATGTCGATGCCGTAAAAACAGGGCGCGATAATCGGTGGGCAGGCCACGCGGACGTGAATTTCACGAGCCTTGCCCACGTCACGGATTTTCGAAATCAACACCCGCATCGTTGTGGAACGCACGATCGAGTCCTCGACCAAAATAACGCGCTTGCCGGCGAGCACTTCCGGAAGCGGAGTGTATTTGATCGACGCCTTGGCCACGCGGTCGCCGCTTCCTTCAATGAACGTGCGGCCCGAATAGCGGTTGCGAATCAAACCTTCGACGCTCGGCACGCCCAGGCGGAATGCCATCGAATCGGCCGCCGCCTTGCTGG
>JBGTMM010000573.1:0-4459 GCA_041743635.1 Bythopirellula sp. | reverse complement strand
AGAGACGTGCCACCCCGCGATATTCTCAATCCCGGACTCCTCCACCTGCTCACCTACTCACCCATGATCGGACACCATGTCATTGCCAGGCGCTGTCGTCGAAGCTCGTTCGCTCACGAAAACTTATTCGGATCTCCGCCGGGGTGATTTCGTCGCGCTGGACGGCTTGAGTTTTTCGGCCAATGCGGGCGAGGTATTTGGCCTGTTGGGACCCAATGGCGCCGGTAAAACGACGGCTCTGCGAATCTTGAGCACCATTTTGCAGCCCACCAGCGGTTCGGCAAGCGTGAATGGCTTTGACTGTGTGACGCAGCCCTCGCTCGTGCGGCATCACATTGGCTTCATGTCGGCGACCACGGCGGTGTACGACCGCATGACAGCCTGGGAGATGGTCGAATATTTTGGCCGACTCTATGGCATGGAAGAGGATGAGCTCCATGGCCGCATGGAAGATTTGTTCGAGCGGCTGCAAATGCAAAACATACGCGACCTGTTGGGCGCAAAAATGTCCACCGGCATGAAACAGAAAGTATCGATCGCCAGGGCCATCGTGCATGATCCCCCCGTCTTGATTTTTGATGAAGCCACCAGCGGGCTCGACGTGCTCGTGGCCAGGGCGCTTTTGGACACCGTGAACGAGCTGCGCGAGTCCGGCAAGTGCATCGTCTTTTCGACTCACATTATGCGCGAGGCCGAGCGCTTGTGCGATCGCGTGGCGATCATGCACCGGGGTAAGATTCTTGACGAGGGCACCGTCGCGGAAATTAAAGACCAACACGGTGACGGCGGCGATCTCGAAGACGCTTTTTTTGCCTTGATCCGCGACCAAGAAGCCGCCATCGTTCAGACCAGTTAAGCACAGCATGAATTTGCGCAACCTCAAATTGGTTTACGCCCGCGAAATGCGGGATCAACTCCGCGATCGCCGGACGTTGTTCCTGATCGCCGTGCTGCCGTTGTTGCTCTATCCGCTGTTGGGGATGAGCTTTTTTCAGCTTTCGCAGTTTTTGCGCAACAATGCGTCGAAGGTCCTTGTGCTGGGAGAAGAACAGCTTGCCGACAGCGAGTGGCTGCCCGCGCTACTCCGCGAGGAGCAGTTTGCTCCGGTTTGGTTTAACAACCACGACGAGCAAAAGTCCTTGGAATTGCTCCGTCCCCAGGCTTTATGGGGCGATAACCAAATCCCCACGGGTGAGCGGTTGCTTGCCGCCGCGCGGCAGGCCATCGAACAGGGGCAAGTCCAGGTGGTGCTCTATTTTCCCGAGGGCTTCGACGAGCGTCTTGAGGCGGCTCGCGAATCGTTGATGCGGCGACAAGCCGAAGCTCCGGTGACTGCCGAAACGCCAGTTCCCGAGCCGGAGATTTTTTACAATTCCGCCAACGAGAAGTCGCGGATTGCGCACCTGCGGGTGGAGTCGGTGCTGCGTGATTGGCGCGTGGCGGTGACCCAAACGAACTTGCGCGATAGCAACGTGCCGTTGGATGCGACGACTCCATTCACGGTGAAGCAGCAAGACGTGGCCCGTGCCCAGCAGCGGACCGCGGCCATCTGGTCGAAGATTTTGCCATTCATCCTGTTTATCTGGGCGCTCACGGGCGCGTTTTACCCAGCCATCGACTTGTGTGCCGGCGAGAAAGAACGCGGCACGTTGGAAACCTTGCTTGTGAGTCCCGCCGAGCGGCGGGAAATCGTGTGGGGCAAGTTGCTCACGATCATGACGTTCAGTATCGTGACCGCGCTTTTGAATCTGAGCAGCATGGGGCTCACGGCGAAATTTATCTTGGCCCAATTTCAAGAACTCGCCAGTTTGCCCGGCGCGAGTGGCTTGACATTGCCGGCCATGACTTCGGTGGTCTGGTTGGTGATCGCGCTCTTGCCGATTGCGGCGTTCTTCAGCGCGATGTGCCTGGCCTGCGCGGCGTTTGCCCGCAGCACCAAGGAAGGGCAGTATTACTTGATGCCGCTGCTGTTGGTGATTATGCCGCTCATGATCCTGCCCATGTCACCGGGCGTGGAACTGAACCTCGGCAACAGTTTGATCCCCGTCACGGGGGTCGTGCTGCTACTGCGCGCCGTGATTGAAGGACAATATTGGCAAGCGCTCCCGTATTTGTTGCCAGTGGCTGGGGTGACGCTCGGTTGCTGCCTGCTGGCGATCCGCTGGGCCGAGGATCAATTCAATCGCGAATCGGTCCTGTTCCGCGAAAGCGAACGGCTTGATCTGGGCCGCTGGCTCACCCATATGTTCCGTGACCGGGCCGACACGCCGACTCTCGCGCAAGGCTTGCTGTGCATTGTCGTGGTGTTGATCGTGCAGTTCTTTGTGAATCTATCGCTCTCAGCCAGAGCCGGCATGGGAACCGATTTTCTGTCTCTTGCGCAGATGATATTTATTAGCCAGGTGGTCTGCATCGCGATGCCCGTGGGCTTGATGACGCTCCTCTTCACCCGGCAGCCAGCCCGCACATTTTTATTGGACAAACTTCCCAAGTTCTCGCAGGTGGTGATCGCCATCCTGCTCGCCCTCTTCATGTACCCCCTTGGCCAGCAATTCGGCCAGTGGGTGCAACAGCTCTACCCCATATCCGGGGAAGTGACTGAGCAACTCAAGGCGCTGGGCGAGATCCTGGGCACCTCGCCTAATTGGTGGTTGCCCTTTGTGCTGATTGGTATCTTACCGGCGATTTGCGAGGAGCTCGCCTTTCGTGGCTTCGTGCTTTCGGGACTGCGGCATTTGGGGCACAAGTGGTGGGCGATCGGCATTTCAGCAATCGCGTTTGGCATGGCGCACTTTATTTTGCAACAGAAAATTTCTGCCGCGGCCGTGGGTTTGGTGATCGGCTTTCTCGCCGTGCAAACGGGGAGCCTTATCCCCTGCATGATTTTTCACGCCCTGTTCAACAGCCTGACGTTGGTGATTGCGAAGTTCCAGCCTCGTTTTGCAGAGTGGGTCCAAGACTATCCCCTCCTCGAAGGCGTCTTGCGCACTGACGATAAAGGAATCTTTCAGCCGGCAGTGTTAATCGTGTGTCTCTTGGGTGCATCGGCGGTCCTGTGGTGGCTGCATCGCCTGCCCTACCGCCGCACGCAGGAAGAAAAACGCCAGGAAGCACTCGACCATCAGCAGTTGGCGGGTGCGTGATAAACGATAGCCGCGATTACACGTATCGCAGGGAACGTGCGATTCGTTGAATCGCGGCTATTTGGAAATCTCGCGGGTGATTGCTATCCATTATGCCTCAATTCTCCCTACGAGCACGTTGGATTGTCCCCGTTGCCACTCCGGTAATTGCTGATGGCGTGATCACCATCGACGGCGAGCGCATCGTTACCGTGGGGAGATCCGCGCCAGCAGACGCTATCGACTTGGGCGAAGTCGTGCTCTTGCCGGGACTGGTGAACGCACACACTCACCTCGAGTTCAGCGAGTGCACCAAACCATTGGGTCAATCGGGAATGGCGCTCCCCGAGTGGATTCGCCAAGTCATCGGCACGCGGCATCGCGCTGGCCGTGATCCTGGTGCCGCGATTACGCAGGGCCTTGCCGAGTCATTGCGCGGGGGCGTGACAACCCTCGGCGAGATTGCAACCACTTCGCCGTCAGCCTATGCGGCATGGCGAGGTTCACACTTGTTGGCGTTTCAAGAAGTGATCGGCTTTTCGGGCGCGCGGTGCGACAGTGTGCAGTTAGATCTCGAACAAAGGATCGATGCGGGGATCGAAAATAGACTTGCGGTGGGAATCAGTCCCCACGCTCCTTACACCGTGCATCTTGAATTGTTGCGCCGGTTGGTGGCCACGACCGTTGAACGCAACTTGCCCGTGGCGATGCACTTGGCGGAGTCGCGCGAGGAATTGGCATTGCTTGAGCATGGCACGGGGCCGTTTCAGCAACTGCTCGCCGATCGCAGCATGTGGGATGCGGATGCCATCCCACGGGGCAGCACGCCGCTCGACTATTTGCGAATGTTGGCCGAAGCACCACGAGCCTTGGTGATTCATGGCAATTACCTGCGTGCGGAAGAAATGGAGTTTCTGGCAAAACACCGCGAAACGATGTCGGTCGTTTTTTGCCCACGGTCCCACTCTTACTTTGGCCACGATCCGTATCCGTTAGCCAAAATGTTGGTCGCCGGCGTGCGCGTTGTGTTGGGGACCGACAGCCGGGCGTCGAATCCCGATCTGAGTTTGCTCGGCGAAATGCGATTTGTCGCGAAGCGATTTCCTGAATTGCCCGCCGAAACCATTTTGCAAATGGGCACCGCCTGGGGAGGCGAGGCGTTGGGGTTTGATGCTCAAGTCGGCACGCTTGCGGTGGAAAAATTGGCCGACCTGGTGGCGATCCCCTGCCCTGCTGGCGTCGACCCTTGGGAAGCAATCCTGCACGGCGACGCCCAGCCAAGCCATGTGTTCGTTGGCGGTCGAGCAGCCATTCAGCCTCATTGAGCAAACATCTTC
>JBGTMM010000572.1:0-6001 GCA_041743635.1 Bythopirellula sp. | reverse complement strand
CAACAGTGATTTCGGACCATTGATCGGCATGAGTCGACAAGTGATTAACTCCATAAACGCCTTTGCTAAGCCGCAAGCGGCCGCTTGCGGCTTAGCGGCGGGGCCATTCATACTACAATAACAACTTCACCCCCGTTTGGCTGCCATGACCGCACCGCGAAAAATCGTTCACTTCATCGGCGCGCTCGGCCAATTTGATGCCTCGCTCCATTTGAGTGAACTCGCTTACAGCCAAACATTTGTGGGTAACGAAGTGACCGTGATCGCCTTCTCCGCGAATGTTCAGTCGCGTGGAGCATTGCTATCTCATGGCGTGAGGACCCAAATCTTCCCCCGGCGCTGGTCTTACGATCCCTTTGCCGCTCGGCAGCTTGTGCAGTCACTCGGCGAACTGCGGCCCTCGATTGTGCATCTCTGGGGCAAGCGTGCAACCAATGCCGCGCTCACCGTTCGCCGCGTGCTGCCGGATGCTTGTTTGCTAGCGACCCTCGTGAAGCTTCCGCAACTTCGCAACCCCTGGTGGCCCAACAAAAGCCTCGACGCCCTGGATGCGATAGTCGTTGAACACGAATCGATCCGCGCGGAATTTGTCGACGCAGGGCAGGGCGAGGAAAAAATTCACGTCATCCAGCCAGGCATTTCTGTCCCAACTGACAACGAGCACACGCGCCGCGAACTACTCGTTGACCTTGGTTTGTCGACGGAAGCACGCCTCATCGCCACCGCCGGGCCATTGGAGCGGTGGCAACTGGTCGACGAAGCGATTTGGTCTTTCGAATTGATTCGCATCCTGCACGAGCACGCCTCTTTGGTGATTGTTGGCGAAGGCCCGGAACGCGCGCGGCTCGAGAGTTTTACCCGCCAGGTGACCGATCCTAAGGTGGTCCGTTTTGTCACTAGCAGAGAATTCTTCGAAGATGTGCTCGCCCACAGCGAGATTTATTGGCAAGGAGGCGCAAGCCAAGCGATTCCTTCCGCGTTGCTCTCTGCCATGTCGCGTGGCCTGCCCGTGGTGGCCAGCGATGTCCCCGCCCATCGACGCGTGATTCAGTCGGAATCGAATGGTTTTCTCGCGCCGTGCGCCAAACGAGCTGTCTGGGCGCGGCAAACCGATCAACTCTTCCGCAGCCCGGACTTGCGCGCCAAATTTGCCCATGCTGCTCGGCAAACCGTTGCCAAAAACTTTTCCCTCGCCGCGATGACCCAGAAATACCACCAACTGTACCGCGACCTCACTTCCCAGAAAGCGGAATTATGCTCTCCACGTTCTTAATTATCGGTGTGACGGCGTTGGTAACGCTATTTGGCACGCTCATCTTTCGCAATTTCGCCTCACCCGAACGCAAACTGGATTATCAACTGCGAGAATTGGCGGTCGACAACCCCACGTTCGAACGCTGCATGGCGCATTTGTTAGGCCCGCCATTGGTGGGTGGCAATTGCGTGACGACGCTCAACAACGGCGACGAAATTTTTTCGGCGATGCTCACAGCGATCCGCAACGCTCAGACCAGCATTACTTTTGAAACCTACATCTATTGGTCGGGGCAAATCGGCGAGGAATTCGTCGAGGCACTCGCGGAACGCGCACGCTCTGGTATTCGTGTTCACGTGCTCTTGGATTGGCTGGGAAGTAATCGAATGAGTGCGGCTGCAATGGAGGAACTTGCAGTTGCGGGAGTCGAGGTCGAGCGCTATCGTCCTTTGAGCTGGTACAGTCTGTCGCGAATGAATAACCGCACGCATCGCAAAATCCTGGTGGTCGATGGCCGGATCGGCTTTATCGGTGGAGTCGGCATCGCCGACCAGTGGACGGGCAATGCTCAAGATTCCGACCATTGGCGCGACATGCATTATCGGGTGGAAGGCCCGGTGGTGGCTCATATGCAAGCCGCCTTCACCGACAATTGGCTTAAATCACACGCCAACGTGCTCAATCACGCCGATTTTTTTCCGGAACTGGAACCCGTCGGCGAAACTCGGGCCCAGGTGTTCAAAAGCTCGCCCAGCGAAGGAGGCGACAGTGCACGGCTGATGTTCTTGCTTTCATTGGCCGCGGCACGGCAGCGCATTCTCATCGCCAATTCTTACTTTGTCCCCGACGATCGCACGAGCCAGGAATTGATCCGCGCTACCCGCCGCGGGGTCCGCGTGGAAATCATTGTCCCCGGCTCAAAAATTGATACCCACGTCACCCGCCGAGCATCGCGCTCGCAATGGGGCCCCTTGCTCGCCGCCGGCATGGCCATCTACGAGTATCAGCCTACCATGTTCCACTGCAAAGTGATGGTGATCGACGACCGCTGGGTCTCGGTCGGCTCGGCGAATTTTGATAATCGCTCGTTTCGCCTTAACGACGAAGCGAACCTCAACGTCATGGACAAGAAATTCGCCCAAGAGCAAGCAGCATTTTTCGAGCAAGACAAACAAGCCGCCCGGCAAGTCACCCACGAAGAATGGAAAAAGCGGCCCTGGCACGTGAAAATCATCGAAAACCTCGCGGGACTGCTGCGCTCGCAAGTTTAAAAACGTTCACGCCGATTGCTCACACGCGATCCGCCGCACCCGCGCGGTGCACGACGCCGTGTCGATTGTTGGTGGAAACCAGACCGTTTCCTGCATTTTTAGGGCGTATCCCACCGTGCGGCGGCGCAACTCGGACGGGGACCATTGGCGGCGAATTTCCGCACACTCCAGCGCGATTTGGCGGGGGGTCGGCAGGTAGTCGGGACAGGCTTTCATGGCCACACTCCTCCAGGATGATTGGGGCTTCAAGCTTCAAAAATACCAGGGCCGAGGGCTCGCGAGGGCGAGCAAGATTGGGCATCTTAAGCGGCTCTCGGCCCTGGTGGGCGGCAAGCTTGAGCACAATGTAGCCGCACTTCGTTGAGATTTCGTTTAGGTTGTGCGAATTCTCCGCGAATTTCGCGCGGCGTTTTGCAGTGCGAACGAGCTTTGCCCAAACCCATAAAATCACTAGAATCACGGTTCTATTCACCTAGCCGGACCGCCACGCGGTCCGGGCATTGAGCGGCACCAGCGCCGCATCTTCAGGGAGGGAATCGCATCGTGATGAAGGATGTACTGGCCGTTGTGCTTGCCGGGGGCAAAGGAACCCGGCTGGAGCCTCTCACGCGCGAACGCGCCAAGCCGGCCGTCCCCTTTGGCGGCATCTACCGCATTATCGACTTCACGCTCTCCAACTGCATCAACAGCGGCATCCGCCGGATTCTGGTGCTCACGCAGTACAAGGCAATGAGTCTTGACCGCCATCTGGCCACCGGTTGGCGGCATTTGCTCAGCCGTGAGCTAGGCGAATTCATCGACATCGTCCCTCCTCAACAGCGAATTGACGAGCAGTGGTACCAAGGCACGGCCGACGCGGTCTACCAAAATATCTACACCCTCGAAAAAGAGCGCCCCGAACACGTCGTCATCCTCGCCGGCGATCACATCTACAAGATGGACTACGGCAAGATGGTCGATTTCCACACGGCCAACAACGCCGATCTCACGATTGCCGCGCTGCGGGTCAGCAAGTCGGAAGCCACGTCCTTCGGCGTGATGCAAACCGACTCCAGCAATCGCTTGGTGGGCTTCGAGGAAAAGCCGGCCAATCCCAAGACGATGCCCGGCGACGACAAAACGTGCCTCGCGTCGATGGGCATTTATGTGTTTAACGCCCACTTTCTGTTCGATCAGCTTTGCCAAGACGCGACGCTGCAAAACAGTGCCCACGATTTTGGGCGCAACATTATTCCGTCGATCATCAAGTCGCACCGACTGTTGGCCTATCCCTTCATCGACGAGAATTCCAAAGCCGATTGCTATTGGCGGGACGTTGGCACGCTCGATGCCTATTATCAATCGAACCTCGAGCTCACCGACGTCGAGCCGCTGCTGAATCTCTACGACTATCACTGGCCCGTGCGGACCGACCAACCGAATCTGCCCCCGCCCAAGTTCGTCTTCGACGAAGACTCGGGCCGACGCGGCGTGGCCACCGACAGCATCGTGTCGGCGGGTTCGATCATCTCGGGCGGCAAAGTGAGCCGCAGCATCCTCGGCCCCCGCGTGCGCGTGGAAGAACGCGCCGAAGTTGCCAATTCGATCCTGTTCCGCGGGGTCCGCGTCGGCAAAGGGGCCATCGTGCGTAACGCGATTATCGACAAACACGTCGTCATTCCCGACGGCACCGAAATCGGCGTCGACCTCGCGCGCGACCTCCGCCGCGGCTTCACCGTGACCGAAGGGGGCATCGTGGTCGTCCCCGTGATCGAAGCCGCCGAGGAAATTTTCGCCCGGTAAGCGACTTTCAGTCACTCTGCAACAGCAATGCTACAAAACCGGCTTGCACAAAGTGCCTGTCGGGCGTCAGTGCCTGCGCCAGATTCTCTTGTTTCATGACGACAAACGACAAGCAATCAGTAAGGCTCCACGACTTATCCGAGCGATCACGAAACAATTCCATCGCTAAAGTGAGTTCTTTGCCGGATGCCGCCACGATACAAAATCGCGCGTCGCTGCCATGAAACTGATCCCAGAACCCGACCGCGATGGCACGATGCTCGGGTCGAGAAAAACTCGCGGCGATCTCCAAGAGCACGGCATCGGTTGTCCACAACTCCCGACTCCCTGCGATAGCTTCGCTTAACGACTTAGCCGTTTGATGATATTCATCGCGCTCGTTAAACCGAGCGATGGCATAACCCGTATCGAGAAACAGGCGATCACTGATCGGAGTGTTCGCCATGCTTGGGCACTCCGGAAAGATAATGGTCGTGCTCCGCGGCCCAGTCGGCCGGCCCGGCAATTAATCCTGTTTCTGCCGCCAGCCGATCAAACACATCTAGCGGCCCCACGGCTGCGGTCGTCTTCCGTGGTTCGGTCTCAGCCACGGTCACGCGCAAGGAAATATTCTCCGGTAAAGAAACAGGTTCTTCGGGACACAAATTTTTGCCATCAAAATGCGCGTTGAATTGAATCATGGCAACCTCCGGCGAATTCTCACCTTTCTCCATTCTACCACTGATACCCTCTAGCCGACAGCGAATTTTCCTCTCCACTCCCCGTCATTCCCGCGCAGGCGGGAACCCAGTTTCTTTACGGCAAAGCCATTACATCACCGTAGCCCAGGCGTTGGTTAGAGGTGCGAGCAAGAATCGTAGGGTAGCCATCCTGGCTGCCATTATGGGCCGAGGCCGGCACCACGAAACATGACAGTTATTGATCTATCCCAGGAATCCGCATCCCAACTCTTGTACACTCATAACTTCACGGAACAGAATTGTCGGGCATAAGCAGCCAGGTTGATCATTGTGATCAACCATCTGTGGGAGAGTGTGCGTGGCCCGCACTTCGACGGTTGAATACGTTTGGGGTGGCAGAGCGCCGTGTTTCCTTTGGTCCTCCCATGACTCAATTAAGCGAACGATACTATTTCCGAAGTATTGATCAACGTTGGTGTAAGGAACTTCGCGCTGCCAAAGGCCGCGTACTTGTCTTCACACCTTATATCACTTCCCCCACAGCAGATCGCGTACTCGAATGTACGTCAAAATCGAAGTGCGAAGTTCACACAGTTTTGTCCGCAGAATCGTTCGCGGCTGGCGCTTCATCTATCAGTACATTGCAAAAACTAAGTGGAACAACTTAGTCTTAATGCAAGGGGCGCAGTAGAAAAATGTAACGGCGACGAATATATAATGGATACTACCCTGTTAGAGGAACGGATATGGTGTTTGGTACTCAATCAATTGTTGTAAATGATTTTATCAGTATTTTCCTGAACGAATTGCCGCTCTCTGAGTTGTTGGCTAATGTCGATCCTTAATCTTAATTGCCGCAGACCAAAGAACTGGTGACCTGACCCCAAAATTGGTACCAGGTGTTATGAGAGTACGGGTTGGGTAAAGCCGCTGCTGTTCTGGAGTGAGGGCGTAGCCCGAACGGAAGAACAGCAGCGGGCCGCGAACTCCACCGGGGTTACGTACCCTAGCGA
>JBGTMM010000571.1:0-4203 GCA_041743635.1 Bythopirellula sp. | reverse complement strand
ATATTCCATCAGGTACTCGACCCGATCTCGTGTGACACCAGGCCGATCTTCGACAATCGCGATGCGCAGCCCGGCGAGCCAATTTAGCACGCTGCTTTTACCCACATTGGGGCGGCCGACGATGACGACACGGGGTACTGCCATTTTGCCTACCTTAGGATGCCCTGCACTTTGCGAGTCTTTCATCATAGTCGAGCGCTGCCCGCGGAGCCACGCGCGAAGTCTTTCGGGCCTTATCTTCTCGCCAGAATAGCTGTAGACTGAGGCACGTCTTTCCCTTTGCGAGCTTTGCTTTGCCGACACGACCAGCACTGCTGCAGGAATGAGGAATTTCCCCAGATGGCCGAGCCCCCGAATTCCCTGCTCGCCCGGCAGGCCCTGCAACTGCTGGAAAGCCTTCAGGGAGCCGGGGTCCAACAGCTTCCCAAGCCGGTTATGTTTCCTCGTGCCGTGGAGAAGCCTGCCACTTCAGAGCCAATCTCCCCAGCCATGCGGATGCAAGCTGGTGCGCGGGTCGCCCCTCTCGCTGAGCTTCCAGAGGCCATGGCGGCCTTAGAAACTTCAACCGCCGCCACGCTCGAAATTTTGCGCGACCAAGTGGCCTCCTGCACCAAGTGCCATGAGCTGGCCGCCACCCGCAAGCAAACCGTGTTCGGCGTCGGCAATCCGCGCGCGAGATTGTGTTTTCTGGGCGAAGCACCGGGGGCCGACGAAGATCGTCTCGGCGAACCGTTTGTCGGCAAGGGAGGGCAGCTTCTCAATAAGATTCTGGAAGCGTGCGGGCTAAAGCGAGAGGATGTTTATATTCTCAACGTGATCAAATGCCGCCCGCCGGGAAATCGGAATCCCACGCCGCAAGAAGCGCAGAACTGCCGCCCCTATTTACTACGGCAACTGGAGCTGATCCAGCCCGAATTTATTTGCTGCTTGGGGGCCGTCGCCGCGCAAAATCTCTTGCAAACCAACGACGCCATCGGCAAGCTCCGCGGCAGGGTCCATGAGTACCAGGGCATCCAGGTGGTCTGCACTTATCATCCCGCCTACCTTCTGCGAAATCCGGCGGCCAAGAAATTCACCTGGGACGACATGAAGCTCTTGATGCGCGAAATGGGCACCCCCGTCGATTGATTCATGGCTCTTCTGCCCCTGGCAAACTCTGCCAGCACTGCCGATCTTGCTGGCGGAAATTGGGGGGAGATTACCGGTCGTAACGGTCGGAACCGAACCTTTTTTTAATCTCGCCAATTCCAGGCTACAAAAACATTTCCAGCACTCCCTGCGGTTGATAAAGTCAATCTTGTGGGCCACGAGCGTGCGGGCTTCCTGCGCCGTGGTCCAGAGCGATTTCGCCAAGGCCGGCTCCCAAATCAGCTTTTGATTGACTCCGTTTTTTGTCTATGAATCCCTCTGATTGTTCCCCTACCGACGATGTTGAACACCTGTTGCGAAACGCACAGTTGCGTGATGCCCTAGAGCCGCTGTTTGACGAGTCGATTGGCTGCGTCAACGCGGAAGTGATGACCACTTCCAGCGAGAATGAGTTCTTGGAGATGATGCTCGACTGGGAACGCGCGCCCATCAAGCCGATCTGTGAATGGTTTGACCCCCAGCTCGTGTTGCCAAGTCCCGATCGGCTCGACGATGAGACACTGCATAATGTGTTGCACAACACGATCCAACAGTTGTTTGAAAAGCATATTGTGCTCGATTTTACCGAGCACCTTACCGACCGGCAGCTTTATTGCGTGATCTACCGCGATATTCTTCCGTCGCAAGAGAAGCAGATCGAACGCCGCAAGAACTTTCTCCACTGGGACTGTGCCAACATGGGAGACGACCCGGAGATTTGGCTCCGCTATTACGCCACCGAAGAAGAACGCCAGGCCTGGGCCGACGAAACCAACGGCTATCCGCCGCAGATCGACGACCCGCCGTTTCCACGCCGCTTGCCCCGGGCACCGTTATAAAAACATGCCCGCGAATAGCGCGAATCAGCGCAAATAATTCGAATTGAATCTTTATTCGCGTCCATTCGCGCTATTCGCGGGCCAAATCTTCTTCACAACAGCTCCGGCCACAGACTGTCGCTCACGAGCAAACCTTCGCGGGTAAGCCGCACGCGCTCACCATCATCACTCAACATTCCGAGGCTCACAAAGCGTTCGATGGTTGCGCCAGCAATCGCTTTGAGTTCGAAACCTGTGCGGTCGGCGAATTCCACTCGTGCCACGCCCTCGAGTCTCCGCAAGCCGAACACCAGCGATTCGCGGGCACGTTGTTCGTCATTCAAGCACTCTTCCTCGGCAACCGACGATTCCCCTTTTTGCACCCGTTCGAGGTACGTGGTCGTGTTACGGTGATTTGTCTCACGTCGGCCCTCGACATAGCGGCTGGCTCCCGGCCCGGCGGCAAAATAGCCCCGGCCCGACCAGTAGGTTTCATTATGCCGACTGCGTTGACCGGGCTTGGCGAAGTTGGAAACCTCATAATGCTCGAACCCCGCCAGGGCGAGGGTGTCGATCGCCGCGAGATACATGTCGCGTTCAAGCTCTTCGTCCGCCTGCTTAAGTTCACCACGTTTGCGGCGATTCCAAAACGATGTACCCTGCTCGAAGGTGAGGCCATAAGTCGAGATGTGATCCGGCGCAAGATCGATTGTTTGTTGCAAATCGGATTGCCACTCGCCGAGGGTTTCCTCCGGCACGCCAAAGATGAGATCCAATGACACCTTCATGCCCGCTTGCCGGCTTAGCGACACCGCCCGCCCAATATCCGCCGCCGTGTGGTCACGCTCCAGTAACTTGAGCTTCTCTCTATGAAAGGATTGGCTCCCCAAACTCAGCCGATTTACCCCCTTCTCGGCAAGCACGGCCAAGCGTTCTTCATCGAGATCGCCCGGATTGGCCTCGACGGTCCACTCATGCCCCGAGGCAAGGGGATGCCAATGTAGCGCCAGTTCACACAATCGCCGTAGCGGATCGGGGGCGAGATAAGTCGGCGTGCCACCACCAAAGTAGAGCGTCTCCACCTCGCGTGGCTCGCCGAGCCAACTCAACTCCGTGGCCAGTGCCGCCAGAAACGGTTCCACAAGATCACCCCGCCCGGTGACCACCGTGAAGTTGCAGTAGCCACAACGATGCACGCAGAAGGGGATGTGAAGATACGCGGCACGAGGTGGTAGAATTGTCATCCACGAGCCGTACGCGGTTTAGCGGAGAAGTTGGCCTGACCCAAGAAGCTTTGAAATGTTTCCTTCGGTTACAAGTTAACTAATCTGCACCCGGTTGCAACCTACAACGTAAAGACGCTCTGCTTGCAAAAAAAAATCACCGTGCCCCATTATGGAAGGGGGCACGGTGAACACGGAGTTTTGCTATTTTGACAATCAGTTACCGCGTGCTTGACGCATGTCTGAATCTTCCAGCTTCATGCAAAGCTCCTTGGCTTTGGCCAGATGGTCTTGCATGGTTTCCATCGACCTGTCAATCCAAGATGCTAGCTCCGGCGAGGCCTGATTTTTACTCGCCTTCAATTTCGCCAACATCCCAATATGAGCTCCAACTTGCATCCCAGAAAACGCCTTATCAAATTCGGCGCCTTGTTTTTCCTGCAACATCGATTTGGTCATCGAAAGACACTCTTGCGCTGCTTGTTGCTGAAGTTGCAAGATGTTGTCCATGGTAACCGAATTTGCAGCACCCGACTGATTCGACGCCGCTCCGCCACCGGCAGCGTTCAAACCTATTCCTGGCTTGGCGTGTTGTTGCAGATCTTGAACGGCCTTTTGATGCTCGTTAACAAGCATTTGGGCGAATTGCTTGACCTCTTGATGCTCAGCCTTGTCGGCAGCCATTTTAGCCAGCGCGATTTCTTCTTCATTGGCAATAAGTAGGCAACTTGCAATCAAGGTGTCCATGTCCCCACCCTGCCCAGCCGTTCCCAGCCGACCAGTTTGGCCAACTTGACCTGCTTGGCCGGTCTGATCTCGCACTGTCCGCTGAGTAGTGTTTTGCGCAACAGCCACGCTCGCACACGCTAGAAACGCGACTACTGTTAAATATTTGCAAAAAGTCATGGTTAAATCTCCCTCGTAAAAAAGTATTTTTATTTTAGAGTACCGCTTGAAATAAAAATGGCTTGGTCACGTCGATAGTCATCCCTCCATGAGGTTCCGCTGATTTGAAATACTGCACGACCCAATTG
>JBGTMM010000570.1:0-2414 GCA_041743635.1 Bythopirellula sp. | reverse complement strand
CGGCCTGGTCAACTACGACACGCGGATCCTGCACACCGACGCGCTTGGCAGTCCGGTCGTTGAATCCACGCTCGCCGGCGTGGAAATGCGCTTCGAGAAGTACACGCCTTACGGCGAGCAATGGGACTTCATGTCGGGCAGTAATGCCCTCGAGCAAGGGCCGGCCTTTACCAGCCACGTCACCGATGCGGCAACCGGGCTGAGCTACATGCAGCAGCGCTACTACGATGCGGCGCTGGGGCGGTTCTTGAGCGTTGACCCAGTTCCGGCTGACACGGCGAGTGGCGAGAATTTTAATTCGTACTGGTACGCAAACAACAATCCTTACATGTTCGTCGACCCGGATGGACGATTGGGAGCAAACGCCTTCGAGCAGAATGGAACACGAATTCTTCCACGCGAAGAAGACCCAGTTGAATCTGATTCTGGCGGAACTGGAGAAAGCTCACCTACTGGATTAGGGGGCTCATCAACAAGACCTGCTTCGACCACTGCGCAAGCCAGTGGTGGCGGTTCTCCAAGAGGGCCTTCATTCTGTGACAGTGGTGCTGATTGCGACTTCCTGTACAACCAAGACCAATTTCTATCCAAACAGATCAGCGGAGATGAGTTTACCGATCGCACAGTTGCTCAGGGCAAGGGGGGTGCAACAGGTGCTGCGATCGCAGTTGCCGGCGTTGGCGCTGCTCGAGCAGCACAGGCAACTCCTGCTGCTGTGGCATATGTTCGTACGAACGTCAGAATTGACGGCCCTTCTGCGGGTCTTGCCTACGGACAAGGTAGGGTTTTTGGCATCTCTCATCGCGGCACCAATCTAAATGTTCGATTAGACCTAGCGCCGATTCCAGGTTCCCGCGGCACGCCGGTGTTGCATGTTAACTTTGGCAACAGTGCTCGGGGACAAGCTCCCCACATCGTAATTTGGGATCCAAGATGGTACGTGCCGAATCCATTCAAATGATTGAGTCGGCCCGACGCTTGTTCGCGTCGCTCTTGTCTCTTAGAACCTTTCGCCCAACTGACAGCGCCTCACTGAAGGCGTGGTACGCAAAGGCGAACGAATTGGTCTTGATGATTAGAGGTGACCAAGAGTTGTGCGATTTGGTCCCCATTCGCATCTGGCAGTATCTTTCGGATGCGGATATGCGGCTTGAGGAGAGTTGTTATGCCGAGGCGCAAGATATCCTTTTGAGAAAATACCTTTCGGCACTTGAGCGTGGCGAATTCCTCACGGGCGAAGAACTTGATAGGGAACTTGATCCAGGTTCTAGGTCATTTGATTAGACTTCGATTTTCGCGCGAATGCTTGCCATGAGGGCAACGCCCGCCTCACTTGAGTAGCACCGCCCGTTGGGGCTCGGTCTCCCATGCCTCACCTGACTTCGGCTCGACGCGCACTTCAATCGCCGAAGCTCGAGCTCGAAAATCGCCGAAGACATGTGCAGGGTCGAGACATTCCCTGACCGATTCCTTGATCTGTGTATTGGCGACGAGAGGGGACTGGCCTCTGACCTGCGTACGGATCTTGTAGCCAATCAGGCGGTGAGTCCGGTGGGGATGGCAGCGGCCTCGAGCCAGGCCCGTCGAACGGTGGCCGTGGCGTTCGGCGCCGCCACGAGCGCATCCCAGTCGTAGGGCAGATACCTGGCCAAGGTCAGACCCGTGCGGGCGGATCGCGCGGCGGTAGCCGGCATCCCGGTCAAGGAGTTGAGCCGCAAGCACGGCTTCAGTGACGCGGCCTTCTACCTGTGGCGCACCAAGTTCGGCGGCATGAGCGTCTCGGACGCCAAGCGCCTGCGCGAGCTGGAGACCGAGAACACGCGGCTCAAGAAGCTGCTGGCCGAGTCGCTGCTCGAGAACGAGGTGACCCGCGAGGCGCTGCGAAAAAAGTGGTGACCGCAACCTCAACGAGCACTGGTTCACGCACCTGCTGCAGGCGCGGACGGACATCGAGATCTGGCGCCGCGAATACAACGAGGAGCGACCGAAGAAAGCACTCGGCGGGCTGACGCCCGCCGCCTATGCAAAGCAACTGGCCGAGGTTCGGCTACAGTAATCCCGGACTCCAAACAGCCCCGCTACTGAAAGCGGGGGGACGTCGCGGGGACACCCAACTAAAGGCTAAGGACACCCACCGTTCTGCAGAGTCATCGTCGCTTGTCGAAATCACCACCGCGAGGTGGTGTTTTTGTTTCTAGATGCCCGCGCAATTTTCCATCGCCCACGCGGCATCCTCCCTCGCGGGCCAACCGCTCCATTGCGACCTCTCACCCCTGCTTGGCCAACCCCCTCGCCAACCCGATCCCCTTGAGCCACCGCTGCCCCAGCCGCTCGGCCACGGTGACCAGGTCGTGCACCTCACCCACCACCCGCCAATAGCCCGAGCCGATGCCCCGCACGCGCACGGGCCAGCG
>JBGTMM010000569.1:0-3927 GCA_041743635.1 Bythopirellula sp. | reverse complement strand
GCTCTTTTGAGTGCGGGGTTGGCTCTCGGGTGTGGCCGCGTATTGGTCGACCTTGACGATGGCAATCACGATGTCGATCCCATAGCGATTGCGTTCGGCGGTCCGGCGACGAAGCTCTTCCACTAAGACACGCTGCATGGGAAGTCCTGTCGTGTCATCGGAGAATTGTTCGTTTAATGAATTTGTTACGATTTCCATGGTTGCCAGCTCGTTAAGATCGGTCTTCATGCCGATGCCGAATCGTTGGCAGGTCACGCCGTCGTGGTAGTAGACACAGTTTCTGCCGGCTTCCTTGGCGGAATACAGAGCCGCGTCGGCACGCTTGGTGAATGGATCGGCGTCCTCGCCGGTCAGCAATTGCGAAATGCCGATGCTGACGGCGACGCGCAGTGTCAAACTCGCATAGGAGAAACGCTGGGCTTCGATCAGTCGGCGAATCCGCTCGGCAACGTCCTTGGCTTCGTCAAAATTGATCCCGGGAAGAATAATTGCAAATTCCTCGCCGCCATAGCGGGCCGCGAGATCGGCCTTGCGGATCGTGATTTGCAATGTTTGTGCAACGGCCTGCAAGACGGCATCGCCGGCGGGATGACCATAACGATCGTTGAGTTTTTTGAAATGATCGATGTCAATGAGGACGAGAATGAGGGGCGTGCCGTCACGCTCCCATTGGGCAATGCGGCGATTCAGTTCAAATTCGTAGGCCCGACGATTGGCGATGCCCGTTAGCATGTCGGTGAGTACGTCCTTCTTGTGAGCTCGACGGAGGGTCTCCAAGGCCTCGTGCCAGCCGTCGCTTAATTTTCCCACCATCATCGCAATTAGCAGCAGCGTTGATGCCCAGAGGATGAACACGATCAGTGTACGCAGAGGGATCTCCGTGATCGATTCTTCACCGAATTTGGGCAAGAAAATGATTGATGCCGAGAGGATGCAGAAGAACGCCATCAATCGCGCGCGGTACAGGCCCAGGCAAAAGCCTGTGAGCACGACGGGCACGTAAAACAGATGTAGCAATACGGTATCTTCGACGGAATAGGACCACATCAACAAGGTGACGCCCAAAACGGCGATAACCATGATGTTTTCCAAGAACGACATGCATTTGAGCGATGGGCCGCCGTTGGTAGGAGAATTTGAAATCACGCCGCACAATCCTTTAGTACAACTTGCGAGTTAAAACATCAGTTTAAGAGACAGTTTTGCCATGCGCGGCACGCCCTGGGGCAATGAAGATTTCTCGGTATCTCTCCACAAACGTAGGTCGCTGGAAGCTCAATTACCCCCGAAAATGCGCAATAAAACCACGAGATTGTAGGTGGATGGGATGTACACGACTCCGTCAAAATCGCTACTGCCAGCACGAACGAAAAAAAGCTTACTTTGCGCGTTACCGTAGAGTTCCGCGTAAATTTTTCGCGGAATTGCTTTTGTGATCGGCTCGTCCTCCGCCTACAATGAGGCCCACGCGAACTGTCGCCGCTGAAAAATTGCGACATGAACGTGAGTTGTGAGCGGCCTGTATCCGACAGCGCTTGGATTCAATCCTTCATCTTATCAAAACCGGGGAACGTATTATGTTGCGCAACACTTTGCAGAAGCGACTGAGAATTGAATGTCTGGAAGAGAAAATCGCCTTGGCGGGGAATTTGACCGTGGAAGTAATCGACGGAGACCTTGTGATCACCGGAGATGCCAATCCCAATTCCTTTACTCTTGATAAACCGGGGTTCATTGATACACAAAATGGTGCTCAGTATGAATTGCATAATCGTGGACTTTTCGGGGATACGATTAATGGCGATCTGAATGATACGCTGCTCATTTCGGGAGTGACGCGGGACATCATCATCAACTTAGGTGAAGGAGATGATATCGCACGCATCTTTGGTTTTGTGTCTGAGAACTTTGAATTAAGTGTTCCCCGGGATTTGAGCATCAATGCCGGAGCTGGCAACGATCAGATTTACCTCGGCATTTTCGAGAGCTTTGAGTTTGGGCGTGTTGAGTCCGGTCCAATTAATGTTGGTCGTAACCTGAGCATCAATGGGGGAGCGGGCGACGAGCTTGTTTTGACCACCGACGTAAACGTCGCCAATGATTACACAGTCGTAGATACCGTGGGCGACATTGTATTTCAGAACTTCAATGGAGTCGAGTTCGATGGCGGCGATAGCATGTATGTGGGTGGTGATGTGTCCCTCACGACTGGCTCTGGAAACGACTTCGTGGATTTCGTTGATTTTGTCGTTGATGGTGATGTAACGATGTCCTTCGGTGCGGGAGATGATGCTGTCGGGGTGGGCGCAGGCGAAATTGGTGGGAATCTCGTTTTGAGCCTGGGTAGCGGCGGCAATCAGGCTCAAGCCTCTTTGCTGACCGTCGGTGGCGGGATTCTCATTGTCGGATCAGGGTCAAACGCGGTTGGTGTCGGTTTTCTCGAAGCCGATTCCGTGACCGTGCTGACTGGCAATAATGACGATTATATTGAAATGAGGCAGGTTGCTGCTGGGACAGTCACCATTGCAACCTCTGGTGGAGCTGACTACGCGATTCTTGCCGACTCGGCGTTTGATCTCCTGATGGTGAATCTCGGCGCGGGTAATGACACCTTGGAGTTGCAGGGAGTGGATGTCAGCCTGTTGGCCCTCTTAATTGGTGGCCGAGGGTCGGACACGTTTAATGACCTGGGCGGCAATGACATCAACTTTCTCTTGGATCTCGGATTCGAGATTTTTGGGGAAGCTGCTTAACGATATCCTTGAATACGAAAATCCTCATCGAGCCCCAAGGGAATGTTCTCTTGGGGCTTTTTTGTTGCCATAAATATAGTTTAGGGAGCCGTGTCGATGAAATCCGCCTGGTACATCGGCATGTAGCGGTAATAGACTTCGAGCGTGAGAATCGCGAGGGTCGTTGTGTAGAGCCGCCCGCCACGGTCGCTCCAGGCTTCGTCGAAATACCAACTACCGTCTTCGTGACCATCATCGGCTTGGCTCTCGACTAAATAGTTTCTCATGCGTGGATTCCAGCGTTTCCAACCATTTCCGCCCACGTGGTGCAACACCTGGCTGGCGTAATAGTTGAAATACATATTACTGTTGCGAGGTTGCTCGTTGGCGAGTTGTGCGGCCCCTTTCAACAGGGGGGGATGGTCGCGGGGCCAGCCCAGCATCAATCGGCCATACAATCCCACGGCTGTCATCGACGGTCGTTTGGTGGAAGGTTCCTGATAGCCGTAGGCCGATCCTTTTTCGTCCTGCACACTATCGATGAATTCGCTCGCGCGATACCAAACATGGCGGGGAACTTCGAGCCTGCCCAACACGCCGCTCTTAAGGGCCATGAGTTGCCAACCCGTCACCGAGAGGTCGCCGGGCTCTTTGGGTTCGTACCGCCAGCCCCCGGCGTCGTTCTGGGCATAAGCGATGAAATCCACGGCCTTTTGCGCGGGCCCTTTGAGACTCGAATCATATGTCATCGCATAGGCCTCACAGAGAGCGAGCGACGCAATCGCATGGGAATACATGTCGCCGCTCTTGCGCACCAAGAGAATATTATCGATGGGATTGGAAATCATCGACACATCGCGAAGGTCCCCTCCATCAGAGGTGATGATCATTTTGTTGATCAGATAATACAACGCCTTGGAAACAACCTCTTGGTAAGGGCCTTCACGATGCGTGTAACCTGCCCCCAAAAAGCACAGGAGCGACAAGCCCGTCGACGCGGTGTTGGATTCCATGATGCCCGGATTGCGGCATTGATTTGCGCATTGCGGACAGTGCTCGGGATCGAACAGAAAGGTCCAACTGCCATCTTCCGCTTGATGTGCGGCAAGCCAGCGCAGCCCCGCTTCGACCGCCATTTCGCTCGCCTCGGAACCGCCACCCGCGAGTGCTGTCCCGCGACGGTTTTCGAGGCTGC
>JBGTMM010000568.1:0-12998 GCA_041743635.1 Bythopirellula sp. | reverse complement strand
GGGAGAAGATTATAGCCACGGAATTTCACGGATTAAACACGGATTGTTCAATCGACTGTCCGTGTTTAATCCGTGTTTCATCCGTGGCTAATAACTGGAGTATTTGGTTCAAGTTTATTGGCCGTGAGAACATTCGCTTCGCGCAGTTTCTTGGTGTAGGTGGTAAAGTCGAAGGGAGCGGATGCTGGCTTTTCAAAAACTGGTTTCACTGCTGCCTCGGTCCTCGGAATCTCCACGGCGGCTGATTGCGATGCCATGTCTCCCGTCGGCAGATTGAGAAACAACCAGCCAAGTCCCAAGACCAAACCGGCGAACGTGCCCAAAATCACCACCATCGTGCGGCCCAAGCCGACGGGGTAGGGGCCCGTCTCAGGCGAATCAATCGGCGTCACCAGTTGGGCGCTTTGCGCCGCGACTCGCTTGGCGCGAACTTCGCTCAATTGCTTGCGGGCTTGGCTCAGCACCGCGCGGCTGCTTTCCACGCTCGCCACGCGGCTGGTGTACTCGGCGCGCATCTCGGCCAAACGGTTTAATCGCTTTTGCAATCCGCCGACCTGCGAATTCAAAACCTCCTGGCGGTTGTGGCTCAGGCCGATTTCGACCTGCAATCCTCCGATTACAACCGCCAGCTCTCGATGCAATTCGTCGCGAACTTGTGCGACGGTTTCCAGCGCCGCTTGCACATGGGGATGATCGGCCGTTCGTGTGCCGCTCAGTTTGGAAGCTTGCAATTGCGCGTCCACCAAACCGTTCTTGAGCCGTTGCAACGTCGGTTGAATTTTGAGCAAGCTGCTCGGCATCGCCACCAGCTCTTCGGGGTTGTCCTGTGCGGCCTGCAATACGATCAACAAATCCTCTGCCACACGGAGCCGCGCTTCGACGGCCCGCGTTTCTTTTTCCAACTCGACCAATTGCTGGCGAAGATCGCTCTGTCCCCCCATCGCCGAGTGCAGCACGCGCAGCTCGCCCAGATCGCTCCCCACCTGCACTTCAAAATCCTTGAGTCGAGCGTTTTCTTCCTGGTGTACCTTGCTGGCGAGTTCGACCTGTTTTTCCAGTTCATTGGTCAACCCTTGCGAACGCTCCTGCCGCAAGTGTCCGAGCCGCACGGCGAGCTGCTGGCACAACTCCGCCACCAAATCAATCGCCCGCTCGCGGCTGGGGTCTTTCACACTAAAGTAAAACACCTCGGTTTTGCCAAACTCGGCCCCGTCGGGCGGGGTCATACTCAGCCGCTTGCGAAATTTTTCGATCTGTTGAGCCGTTGGCTCGGCGGGAACCTCGCCGGTCTCGGCTTTTGCGACGTTCTTCATCGTCGTGCTAACGACTTGATGACTTTTGGCGAGCTCCAGAATCGTTTCCTGAAAGGTCCGCATCTCATACAGGTCGGCAAATTTGCCAGGCTGCTTCGAGCCGGTGGACACCGACGCTTCCTCGCGGACCACCATCCCCTGAAACGCTTCCCAATAGCGCGTCATGAACAGCGCGTAGATCACCGACAACACGCCACACACGATGGCCGGCGTAATCCAAAGGCGCCGACGCTCGACCAGGAGTTGGATGCAACGTTGAGGAGTCAATTCAAAATTTTCTGAGTTACTCATCATTAATTCCCTCGACCAGCAGACATCAACACCACGAAAAGGCGTGCATTTTCCCTACCAGAACCTAGCTCACGGCAAACGGCTGGCTTTCAGACCATAATCGTCACCCGCGATCTGTTGCCAAATTGCATCATGTGGCGAATTTGCCACGCCGTTTTTGCGGAAGTTCGCCGGAATCAAGAGTTTTCTGTCGTAGGGTTGAGTTATTAAATGAAGACCTGCGGGGAGTTTCAAACGTCTGTCATCCTGAGGGAGGTTTGCCGACCGAAGGATCTGGCCAAGAGCTTGTCCACGTTTGGCGACCGTGTGAGGGTGGAACCCAGATTCTTCAAGTCGCGCCACGATACTGAGAACAACGGCCTTTCAGAATGACATATGAAATAACCATTTTTCCAGAGCGACCACCCGAGTTTGTCCAAACCATCAATCAACTTGCTGACCTCGTCCCCTACCAAGCGCGGTGGGACGATCTCGCTGGCGACTGCCCGTTTCGCTCGTGGTTGTGGCTCTGCACTTGGTGGAAACACTACGGATCAACGCACGAGCTGCAGGTCCTTTTGGTCTTTTCCGAATCCAATGCGGCCAACGCCTGCGGCAACGACAATTCTTGCCGTTCCAGTTTGAACGGTCCAGAAAAGCTGCTCGCGATTCTGCCCGCTTATGTCGAAAGCTCGCGCACGCAAGGAAAGGTCCTGCGGCTGTTGGGGGACGGCGAAGTTTGCAGCGAGCACCTCGATTTGCTCTGCGAATCAGAAAACCTCGATCAAGTTTGCCAATCGCTGGCCGACCATTTCGCCTCTCACGCCGAACAGTGGGATTCGTTGAAGCTCACCACCTTGGCGGAAGGAAACCGCAATCTGGATTCCCTGATCTCGGCACTCACAATCCAAGGTTGCGAGCTCAATCGCCGCACCGGAGCAAATTGTTGGTCGATTGCGCTCCCCGCGACGTGGGAGGAATTTCTCGCGCTGCAATCCAAATCGCATCGCAAGCAACTGCGGCAAATGAAAACTCGCGTGCTGGAAAGTCCTCGTGCGCATTGGTTTGAAGTGCGAGACAGCCGTGAATTCGACGTCGCTTGGGAAATCCTCATCGACTTGCACCAACGCCGTCGGCAGAGCCTTGGCGAGCTGGGCTGTTTCGCTTCGCCGACCTGGGCCAACTTCCATCGAGAAGTCGCCCGCGAAATGTTGGTCGCCGGCCGCCTGCGGCTTTCGATTCTCTCGCTCGACCACAACCCCATTGCCGCGGAATACCACTTGACCGGCAGCGACGCCACTTATGCCTATCAAGGGGGGATCGACCCCGAGCGCCGCGACGATGAACCCGGGCAACTCTCCTTGATCTTGTGCATCGAGCGGGCCATTGAGGCTGGACATACACGTTTTGAGCTCTTGCGGGGGGATGAGCCCTACAAAGCTCATTGGCGCGCCGAGCCCACCGCGACGAGCGACGTCGAAGTGATCTCGCCGCGGACGCTCGCCCGCTGGCGACATTACTCTTGGAACGGCCTGCGTCGCGCCGGCCGTCTGGTGCGTCAATTCACAAACTTGCTTGGTTAGCAATCAAACGAGGCGTGTGATGTTTGACACTTATAAAAGCCAAATGCTGGGCCTGTACTATCTGGCCACCTTGCCGCAGCGCCGGCAATCCGCCCAAGAGCGAGAAGCGACCGGTCGGGTGCCGATCATGTCGCTACTGTACCATCGCGTGGCGGACGTGCATCCCAATAGTTGGACGATTAGTTGGGAACGCTTCCGCTACCAAATGGATTGGCTCCGCGAGCGGTTTGATGTTGTGTCGCTCGCCGAAGCGCAAATGCGGATTGCGGCGGGTGTAAACACGCGGCCCACCGTGTGCATCACCTTCGATGACGGCTACTCGGAAAACTGCGACAAAGCGATTCCCTGGTTGATCGAAAAAAGAATTCCCGTCACCTATTTTGTCACCAGCGACAACATCCTCTCCGGGCGGCCATTTCCGCATGATGTGGCCGCGCGTTGCCCCTTGGAGCCAAACACCGTCGCGCAAATCCAAGCCATGGCCGAGGCTGGCATTGAGATCGGTGCCCACACGCGGTCCCATCCCGACCTAGGTCGCGCGGCTTCCCTTGACGAATTGACCGATGAGATCGTCGGCTCCAAGCACGACCTGGAAGCACTCCTCGACATACCCGTGCGCTACTTCGCCTTTCCCTACGGGTTGCACAAGAACATGACGAGCGCGGGATTCTCAATCGCGTATCAAGCAGGCTTCGCGGGGGTTTGTTCGGCGTACGGAGCCTACAACATGCCCGGCGCTGACAGCTTTCACATCCAACGGATTCACGGCGATCCCCAATGGTCGCGGTTCCTGAATTGGATGACCGTCGATCCCCGCAAGATTGATAAGCAGGTTCCCTTCCAACCAGGCAACTACCGCGATTTGCTGCGGACCAGCATAGAGCGACACGAAGTCCAACTTTAAGGTTTCCGTCCATAAGCGCTCCGCATCAAACTCTCGAACCGAATCAACACGCCCGGATGCGCACCGACACGCTCGCCGCGAGTGTGATGATTTTGATCGTCGCGACGATCATTCAGCGCAGCGTGGGTTTCGGCCGTGGCGTGCTGTTCTGCCGTTGGCTTTCACCGGAAACACTCGGCCAATGGGACATGGCCTACAGCTTTTTATTGTTGTTTGCTCCGCTCGCTGTGTTAGGAATTCCTGGTTCTTATGGCCGTTATTTGGAACATTACCGACAGCGCGGCCAGTTGCGTTTGTTCTTGCGGCGGACCACAATTTGGACGGCCGTTTGCAGCGCCGCGGCCATTGCGATTTTGCTCGGCTTCGCACCGCAGTTTTCGCATTTGGTATTTGGCACCGACGGCAGTGTCACGAGCATTTATGCCGTCGCGGCCTGTTTGGCGGCGGTGATCTTGCACCATACGCTCACGTCGTTGCTAACGGCCCTGCGACTGTTTCGCGTTGTGACGATCATGAATTTTATCCAAAGCCTGCTATTCGCCGGGCTTACACTCGCCTTTTTAACTTCCCATGTGAGCGTGTTAAGCATCGTCGGCGGTTACGGCTTCGCCTCGTTGATCGCAGCGCTGTGGGGAATTTGGTGGGTCTGGCCGGGACTCAAAACGGAGGAACAAACATCCACGCACATTCCGCACGTGACATTTTGGTCCCGGCTGTTGCGATTCGCGCTTTTCGTGTGGGTCACCAATTTGCTCTCGCACCTGTTTGCGGTGGTCGATCGCGCGATGGTGCTGCACTGCAGCGGGCTCGACCCCGCAGTCGCCTTGGAACAAGTCGGCCACTATCACAGCAGCCGCATCGTGCCGCTCTTAGTGGTTTCGTTTGCCGACTTGTTGAGCGGACTCATCATGCCGCATCTCAGCCATGACTGGGAGCTCGGCCGCCGCGAACAAGTCGGATGGCAATTAAATCTCGCCGTGAAACTCTCCGGCCTCGGCATGCACGCCGTGGGGATAGGAGTGTTGGTGTTGTCGCCTTTCATGTTCAACGTCATTTTGCAAGGCCGTTACAACGACGGTCTCGGCGTGTTGCCTTGGACACTGGCCGGTTGCGTGATATCGGGCATCTATGTGGTTGCACAGAATTACCTGTGGTGTGCCGAGCATCCCCGACTCGCGGCGTTGCCTTTGGCGCTCGGCCTCCTCTTCAATGTACTTTTGAATTTGCTCTTCATTCCCTGGTGGGGATTGCACGGAGCCGTATTGGCGACGGGAATCTCCACGATTCTGTGCCTCGCCATCATCCTCGTGCTGAGTTACAAACATGGCATGCAACTCGACACGGGCACGTGGCTCACATGCGCTTTGCCCATTACCCTGGCCTTTGGCAGCGTGCCTGCCATCGTGGGCTTCGCGCTCGTGATGATCTTGGGCCTAAGTTCCAATCGGATCCTCGACACCGACGAGCGGGCACAAATGCATAAGCTCTTCGGCATGATGCTGACAAAGTTCAAATCCGCAATTCCTAAATTCGCACCAGCCCAAAGCAGCTAATACAACAGCGCTAACTCCGAATGTCGAAAACAGGATAAACCGCTAATAGACGCTGATTTGTGCTATTAAGTTCCAATAGATTTAGCTTTCGTGTCGTGATCGCATTCATATACCGAATTTTTCTCAAGTCCCATTAGCGTTTATCAGCGTTCATCAGCGGTTTTTCCCTCTTCAACTTGGCGCTCGAGCACTAACAAGACTTATGAAAACAAACGAAAACACTACCCGCCTCCGCGTGATGTTTCTTGTGACGAGCATGCCCGTGGGCGGGGCGGAAACGCTGCTCTTGAACTTGGCGCGCCGCCTGGGTCGAGAGCGCTTTGCGCCGGAAATTGCCTGTCTCAAAGAGCGCGGACCGCTGGGGGAAGAGCTTGCTCACGAGATTCCCGTTCATCACGGTTTGATCTCCAGCAAGTTTGATGTGTTCGTGTTGTTCCGCCTCTGGCGCTTGATGCGCGCGCGGCAAATCGATGCTGTGGTCACGGTGGGGGCCGGGGACAAAATGTTTTGGGGACGACTCGCGGCAAAGCTGGCCGGCGTGCCGGTGATCGTCTCAGCCCTGCACAGCACCGGTTGGCCCGATTCGGTGGGGCGCATGAATCGCTCCCTCACGCCCATCACCGATGCCTTCATCGGCGTGGCCGACGCCCACGGCCAGCATCTCATCGAGAACGAGCGTTTCCCCGCCGACAAAGTGCAGATCATCTACAACGGCGTCGACACGACGCGGTTCTGCCCGGGCGACAAGCCTGCGGTTCGTAGGGAACTTGGTTTGCCCGCGGGTGCCAAAGTAATCGCCATCCTCGCGGCGCTGCGACCCGAGAAGAATCATGAACTATTTCTCGCCGGCGCGGCGGAGATTCTCCGCCAAGAACCGACCGCAAAATTCCTCGTGATCGGCGATGGCCCTTTGCGAAGTGGTCTTGAACAACTGGCCGAACAACTTGGCGTGGCTCAGGCGACACAGTTCCTGGGTTCCCGCCCCGACGTCGAACGTATCCTGCAAGCCGTCGATGTACTCGCGCTCACCTCGCACAATGAAGCAAGTCCCGTGTCGATTTTGGAAGCCTTGAGTTGCGGCGTCCCTTGCGTGGCCAGCAACGTCGGCTCGGTGAGCGAAACGGTGATCGACAATGTGACCGGCAAGTTATTCCCCGCCGGCGATCAAGCCAGTTTCGTACGCGCGGTGCTGGAATTGTTGGGCAATGAGCCGCTACGCGCGCAAATGGGAATGGCCGGACGACAACAAGTGATCGAACAGCGGTCGCTGGATGCCATGGTGCGGGGCTATGAAGCGCTGCTCACGCGGCTTTACGCTCTCAAAACCAAGAAGACTTTGCAAACTGCGAAAAACACAACGAGAAGCCTGCCTCGCTTGCCGCACGATAGTGGCATGACTCTTCCGTCAGGCCGACCGGCTAGATAAAATAAAGAGTTTAGGAAGCCCGGTTTGGGCACCCGCCGTCGTGCCCTCGTTTGACCACCCGCATGCTCACCGAGACCCTACTAACTTGGACCGCCCGCATCATTAGCGGAGTGAGCGTGCGTTGGGTCGATTCGCAGCCTGATACTTGCCAGCGAGTTTATTTTGCCAACCACACGAGCCATCTCGACGTCGTGCTGGTCTGGTCGGCGCTTCCCACCGCCGTCAGGCATCTCACGCGGCCCATCGCGGCCAAGGACTATTGGGATCGCGGCGTTGTGCGGCCTTATCTCGCCAAGGTTTTCAACGCGCTGCTCATCGACCGCACCGAAATCAAAGTCCACCAAAGCCCGGTCGACATGATGCTTCGCGAAATCGGCAACACGCATTCCCTGATACTTTTTCCCGAAGGGGGCCGCAGTCCGGGCGAAGAAGTGGGCGAATTCAAGAGTGGACTGTATTACCTCGCCAAGAAGCGGCCCGATTTGGAATTGATCCCCGTGCATATCAACAACATGAATCGCATTTTGCCCCGCGGTGAGTTTTTGCCGGTGCCCTTGCTGTCTTCGCTCACCTTCGGCCCGCCGATGTGGCTCGAAGCCGGTGAGCCCAAGATGGATTTCCTCAATCGCGCCCGCAATGCCGTGCTGAACCTCAAGGACTCTTAATTGTACAGCGCTAAGTAGAGAAGGATTTAGCCACGGATGAAACACGGATTGAACACGGCCATTCAATCGAACATAGTCTCGCAATGGTAAAAAGCTTTTTTCCGACCGCTACAACGATAACATGCTTTCTTCAGTGGCATTTCCCTCTATTGTCCGTGTTTAATCCGTGAAATTCCGTGGCTATTTATTTCCTTCCTTAAGGAGCTGTTTCAAAACCGTGGGCTAGCGCCCAGCGGCTAAAAGAATCAGCCGGAACGCGCTAGCGTCCGGTTTTGGACGCGGGGTTTTGAAACAGCTTATTAGGAACCTAGCGACGTAGGTCTAACCATGCAAGATATCGGGTTAATAGTCACGGTGCTTGTGCTGTTGAGCGGCGCCACGTTTGGCGGACAGTGGCTCAAGCGTCAAACCACGCTCGGCCTCGACCAAAAGGCCGTCGATTCGTTTAACAGCCGCATTCAAGCCTGGTGGTTTTTCTCGATCGTGCTGGCCTTGGCATTCTTCCATCCAATCGTGACCGTCGTGCTGTTCGGCATGTTGTCGTTCTGGGCCTTGCGGGAATATATCACCCTCACGCCCACCACGCTCGGCGACCATCGGGCGCTGTTCTGGGTGTTTTTCTTTTTCACGCCAATGCAGTTCATTCTCGTTGGGCTGAACCTCTACGGTTTTTACAGCATCCTGATCCCCGTCTATGCGTTCCTGTTTATCGCGGCGCGCGTGGCTGTTTCGGGGGACTACCAACGCTTTCTCGAACGCGTCGCCAAGATTCAATTCGGCCTGTTGGTGTGCGTCTACTGCCTGAGTTTCGCGCCGGCACTGTTGTTCATGAATTTGGATCAACCCGAAACAGACGACTCCGCCAATGCACGGCTGCTGTTTTTCTTTATCACGATGGTGATGTTCTCGGAGCTCGCCCAATTTCTCTGCAGCCGCTCGTTCGGCAAGCATGTGATCGCGCAAACCATTGACGAATCACGCACCTGGGAAGGTATGCTGGGCGGCGCGGGGGCCGCGGCCGTGCTCGGCACGATTCTCTATTGGGCCACGCCGTTTCCGTATTATTGGCAAGTCATCATCATGTCCGTCCTGATCGCGTTGATGGCCTCGGCGGGGGCGCTCACGATGGCCGCCATCAAGCGCGACCGGGGCGAGGTTCGCTCAGGCACGCTCATCGAAGGTCATGGCGGCGTCTTGAGCCGCATCGACGCGATATGTTTCGCGGCCCCGGTGTTCTATCACGTCACAAGATATTTTTTCACCCTGGGCGGCTGATAAAACTTGTAGGTAGCCCCCGGCTTTGCCGGGGGTTTTGACAACCACATGATTCACCTAAGGCAAACCCCCGGCAAAGCCGGGGGCTGGATACATTAATTCCCGGACGCTTCACTGGGAGCGACCAGACCGACACAGACGATGCCCGAAAGAGCGAGCACGCCGGCGGTCAAGAGAAAAGTCGTGTTGATCCCCAAGTGCGTCACGCCAAATTCGGCGCAGCGCGGCCCGATGGACGCCACCGTCCACGCCCCGCCCATCATCAGACTGGACGCCAGATACGCCCGATGCGGCAGCAAATGCTGCGCGAGCGCAATCGAAATGGGAATCATCGACGAAAACCCAATGCCCGCGAGCGCGGCAAAAACATAGCTTGCATTCACCGACATATACGGCAAGAGCGCCACGACGGGCGAAAACAAGATTGGCACCAAAATCATCGGCACCCGCTCGCGGTTGGGCCGCACGAATCGTCCCGCCAAGATGCCCCCGATGGCCATCCCGAAAATCATCGCGGCGTTCAAGTTGCCGACCGTTGGGGCCGCCTCTTTGGCCACGGCCTCCAGGCTCCAATTGCCGTGTCGCGAGAATACTTCGTCTTGGGCCCAACGAACAAACAAATACACCAGCGCCGTGTTCACGCAATAACGCAGCGCCGACGACAGGTACAAATACCACACGCTCTTCCAATTGCTCTTGATCACGCCCAGGTCAAGGCTTTGCTGAGTGTGCGCTTGAATGGGTGGCAACGCTGCCTGGCAACGATACACCACTAACCCCAACACTAGCGCCGGCACGGCGATGTACGGCAAAGTTTCAAAGCCGGCGTTCGTCGACAGCCACCGCGGGAAAAACATCGCGCCCATCACGCCGCCAACCATCCCCGCCACAAAGAAAGCGCTCGCCGCCGAATTTCGACGATGCCGATACAACTGAGCGACCGTCGTGGCCGCGATGGGGTGAAACATGCCGTTGCCGATCATGCCCATCATGTAGGCAAAACCGAGCAAGGCGCTGCTTTCGGGAAGTCCCAGGGCGGCAAACCCCAGGCCGGCCAGAAGAATTCCCACCACCGAGAAAACTCGCGTCCGCCAGCGGTCGCTGATCACGGCACAAATCGGTTGGGCCAACCCCGAAGTGAGCGAACCCAATCCCATCAACCAGGCCGACTGCGCGGGGGTGATCCCTGAGCGAACTTCAATCAACCCCAAACTGGCCGGCAACAGCGTGGCCAAGCTATCGATAAACAGGTGCCCCAGCGACAAGGCGACAAACGTCGCGCCCACTCCCGATACAAATTCGCGTTTCGCATCGGCTTCGACGAAAACACCTTGGCTCATGGCAGAATCGTCAATGGGGAGGGCGGGGGAAAGAATCGGCGGGCCATGTCATCCTACTGGCCAACTCACCTACAGACCACGGCAACTAGGAGGGAGTTCACTCGAAAAAAAGGTAACCGTGGGGCAACCATCCTGGCTGCCAAGACAGGCCTGTCCCACAAGCCATCTCGGCTGCTTCTGCAGGCGGGACGCCTGCACCACAAAATGTCCTAGTGCAGCGTCAAAGCCAAGATTTGGCGTGGCTCCAAGAGTAGCACGAGTCTCCGACTCGTAATTCGACGACTCGGAGGGTCGTGCCACAATAAGCCAATCCTAAAATTAAGCTCTGACAAAGCACTAGCCTACCACCAAATCCACTATTTGGCCGGCCAATTCGCCCCGCGGGTTTTGGTTTGAATCCGGCACAAGTACGTATCCGCCGTCATGTACAGCACACTGCCATCGTCGCCCCAACAGCAATTGGAGGTCGCCTCGTGGGTATCAATCCGCCCCAAAAGTTTTCCCTCCGCAGAGATCACGTGGACACCACCGGGACCGGTGGCAAAAAGATTTCCCTGGGCATCAACCTTCAAACCATCGTGCGAGCCTTTGAGTTCGCCCGCTAAGCCTGAGGAATCGTAAAACACACGGCTGTTGGAAATCGCTGCGTCCTCCGCCACGTCAAATGCTCGAATGATCGGTGCCTCGCCATCGCTCTGGGCCACGTACAGAATTTTTTCATCCGGCGAAAACGCCAACCCGTTCGGCCGCGTCATTTCCTTGCTCACCAATGTCACCTCGCCATCGGCCGCAATCCGAAACACGCCGCAGAAACCGTACTCGTGTTCATCGTTTTCACGATTCGGCAAGCCATACGGCGGATCGGTGAAATAAACGTCCCCATTGGAACGCACCACCACGTCGTTGGGGCTGTTGAGTCGCTTGCCCTCGTAACGATCCGCGAGCGTTTCCTTGCCCTCGCCCCAAGCCATCGCCGATACACGGCGGTCGCCGTGCTCGCACGAAATCAAGCGTCCTTCATTATCAAGCGCTAACCCATTGCTCCCCGGCTCGTCGCTGTAGCCCTTCACCCCGGTAAAACCCGACGGCTTCAAAAACTCGCTTAGACCCTTTCCCACTTGCCATTTAAACACCGTGTTTTGCGGCACGTCGGAAAACAGCAAGTACCCACCATCGCGCGGCACCCAGAGCGGCCCCTCCGACCATTCAAACCCCGAGGCCAGCACTTCGATCTTCGCCTCGGGATCGACCAGTTCGTCCAAAGCGGGATCAACGCGGACCACCTCCCCCAGTGTCGGATAATTGCTCATGTCTTGGGCCCTACCAATTTCAGCGGCAAGCGTCACCACGGCGACGCAAATTAACAACGATTTCATCCAAATCTCTCCACCAGGTCACGAAGCAAACAATATGCCAGGGCTCAAGAATACCCCAAACAGAGTTCTTTGGCGAGCCGTGGGAGAACTTGTGGGGCGGGCGTCCCGCCTACAGTAGCGAGAACTTGTGGTGCGGGCGTCCCGCCTGCAGTAGCAGCCCAATTGAGTAGTGGTGGCTACCAACCGCCATCTTCACGGCGAAGCCGTTACATCACCGTAGCCCAGGGTTGCTATGTACTCATGCCGACCCTGGGTTAAGGGTTCAATTCATCTTGCGGCCGAGCAGATCGCGAGGTGTACCAACAAACGTAACCGGGGCCGCAATTCATGCGCGTTCCATTTCGTCCTCGATAACGCTCGACGGAACTCGGCACTTCGCCTCGGACGATTCTTATTCTCGACATCAAACCTAGGGTGCGCTGCGCGACCCTAGGCTACGATGTGAAACGCCTGCGGCGTAAATTGCACCCTCCACTATCATGCATCACTCATCTCCTCATAAATCGCCAAAATTCGCTCCGCCGTGCTTTGCTTCTGGCCAAACAACGGCGTCTCGGCGTGAATCCCCTTGAACGTCCCCAGGATATACTCCGCATCATCGCGGTTGATACCGTAGAGATGTAAATACGCCGCATCGAGCTCCGCCATCAGTTGGGCCCGCTCGGCTTCGTCCCACTTGTTAAGCCGCCCACCGTACTCCTTCTTGAAGCTTCCCGAGGTAAACTCACACGCCTCGCTCACCGACCACCGCGACGCTTCGATTGCCTTTGACCACTAATGATCCCATTTGCAAACAGCATCGATTTTGCATCGCTAGGAGAAATTCCAATGACTTTGCCTTGCATGGCGCGCAGATCTACCACGGCACCATGAGTTAAGAATACCTGCTCGAAGCCGGCAATGTGATCGCCCCAGTAAACCATGGCGCACGACATCGGCGCGCCTTTGCCCTCATCCTTGCCATTCACGAGAAAACGTAAGCGAGTGTCGTAGAGGAATGCGACAGCATCTGCAACGCCCCAAACGTATTCCTTCCAGTGCCTAGTGTTTGTGGCGACCGGGACCAGGGCAAGTACTTCGGAAGCGTGGCCCTCCCGCGCAAGCGCACATTGTCGCAGCCAGTCTTTAATCGTCGTGCCACGGTGGCGATCCGCTCCATAGGGAGGATTAACATATATGGTGGAGTAGTCCCAACTGCCACGTAGCCCGTCATGCTCAGGAAGGCGGTATTCGACCATCGCCTTGACAAGCGAGTGACGATTGGAGCAAGGATCAAGAGCGATTGTGCCACCG
>JBGTMM010000567.1:0-1852 GCA_041743635.1 Bythopirellula sp. | reverse complement strand
GGCAATGGCATTCTAATGCTGGCGGCCATGGGACTGCTCGGTCTCCATGAGATCCATCGCGCCAACGGGATTAAGAATTTTCTCGGCATTTGCATCAACAGCATTGCAGTATTGAGTTTTGCCGTTACCGGGCTGGTGGCTTGGCCTGATGCACTACTAATGGCGGGCGGGGCACTGTTGGGTGGCTACTTTGGCGCGAGCATGGCTGTGCGCGTGGGCCAACTATGGGTTCGAAGAGGGATCGTATCGATCGGCTTCGTGATCTTCTTTGTTATGATCTGGCAACTGCGCCAGTGAACCGGACCGTATTGCTATTACTCGCGATTCCAGTCGTCAGCTGCTACAGATGAAAACTGCAACTACAAAACTCCCGCGCGAGTTCTACACCAGAAGCAATGTGCTCACCGTCGCTCGAGAGCTTCTGGGCAAGCTCCTGGTGGTCCCCGCGCCTGATGGAAAACGTGTCTCGGGAATTATTGTTGAGACCGAGGCCTACCGCGGGCCACTCGATCGCGCCTCCCACGCATACGGCGGCAGGCGAACGAGACGCAGTGAAACAATGTATGGTCTGGGAGGCACCGTCTATATTTTTTTTGTCTATGGCATGTATAACCAATTCAATGTCGTAACGAATGTTGAGGATATCCCGCATGCGGTGTTGATTCGCGCGCTACAGCCGGCCGAAGGTGTTGACTTAATGCGCCAGCGTCGTCACGGCCAGCCAGATAGTAACCTCACCAACGGACCCGGCAAGCTATGTTTGGCGATGGGAATCGACCGGACACTCGATCGTGCGGACTTGTTGGGAAAAGACGTCTGGATTGAAGCCGGTGAAAGGATTCCTCCTCGCAAAATTGCCTCCGGGCCGCGCATCGGTATCGACTACGCCGAAGAGTGGGTGGATAAACCCTGGCGATTCTGGGTCAGAGACAATCCCTTCGTTAGCAGGTAACCCGAGCTTGGCGACCACCACGATCCGAGGCACCTGCCAAGTCAAAGTAAATTTCAGGTCAGGAAGGTGGACCCTTGTCCCCGCCTCAAGCATCAATGACCCTCAATCATAAGAGCGGGGACAGGGTCCACCTTCCTGACCTGAAATTTCCGTAAGTTCATTTTGTCTATCACAAAGGCTCAAGCTAACAGCTCCGTATTGGAGCTGAACTTGCTCCTTGCAGATCACCATTTGCCCAATCACGCTCATCACGTTATCTTTCATCTATCCCTGCTCAGCATTTCGAAAGGCCGCGCCCAATGAAGAACATCCTGCAACTTGCGACTATCTGTGCGTTTCTACTTACCTCCTGCACCCAGCAGTCAACGACATCAACCAACCAGGCAAACGGTGACGATAGCTTCAAGAAAATACACGACGAATATGTCGTGGAGTTTCTCCGTCGCAATCCCACGGTCAATACCTATCTGGGCGGCGCGGGGCTCGATCCAAAACTGCGGGATGTCGATGGTGCCCTGCGCGATCATTCGGCCACGGCCTTGCAGGATGAAGATCGATGGCTGACCAATACGAAGCAGTCGCTGGAGGCAATTGACGCCGGTTCATTGTCCGCACCGCAGCGCATCAATCGCGACGTTGCTCTGGCCCAGGTAAACTTCCAGTTGCATCAACATCAGGTACGTCGCTATCAGGAGCGTGCGCTCGACACCTACACAGATGAACCGTTTCGCGCTGTTGACTGGCAGTTACAGGGAATGACGCAGACCGGCGATAAAACTTATGGTACCGCTGAAGAATGGACACTCGTCGGCAAACGTCTCGCCGCCGTTCCTGCGTTTCTCAAAGTCGCCCAGGGCCAGCTCACCTCCGGCATCGCATCGCGCAACACTCCCGACTGGC
>JBGTMM010000566.1:0-4505 GCA_041743635.1 Bythopirellula sp. | reverse complement strand
GGCGCCCGGCCTCGGCGTGGTCGACGTCTGGAACGAAAAAACGCCGGTCGTGGGCGAATCGCTGCGCAGCAAGTCAGGCCACGCCCAGCGTGTTGTCGTCCGTTTAAAAAACGAATTCATGGCGACCGAGAACATTTTTCTGCTGGCCGAGGTGGAGCAAATTGTCACCGCCGCGCGGGCCGACGCGCCGGCCGGTTTGGAGATCGGCATCAGCGGCTCCGCGGCAGTGGGGGGCGACATGCTCAGCGCCGCGGCGGAGAGCGTCGAAAACACGCACTCCACCACGATCGTGCTCGTGGCCATCGCGCTACTCGTCATCTATCGCTCGCCGTTGTTGGTGGCGATTCCGCTGGTGACGATCGGCCTGGCGGCCACTGTGTCGATTGATTTGCTCACCGTGCTGGCCGATTGGAGCGAGCGTCACCCGGATTTCCCCCTGGCCATCCGCGTGTTCACCACTACCAAGATTTTTGTGATCGTGCTGTTGTTCGGCGCGGGCACCGATTTTTGTTTGTTTCTCACGGCTCGCTTCCGAGAAGAACTCAGGCGAGAGCAACGTCGATTGGGGGAAGATTTGCGCGAGGCGCTCACCAATGCACTCGACGGCGTTGGCGGAGCGCTGGTGGCGAGCGCGTTCACCACCATCGTGGGGCTAGCGATGATGGCCTTTGCCAACTTCGGCAAATTTGCGTATAGCGGCCCGACGATTGCGATCAGTTTGGCGATCACGCTGTTGGCGTGTCTCACTTTGGTGCCGGCGCTGTTGGCCACCCGTTTGGGAACCTACATCAATCCCTCAACGAGCGAGGATACTTTCTGGCAGCGAGCGTGGGAGCGCGTGGCCGATGCGGTGCTGCGTCGGCCCGCGCAGATTTTGGTGGTGAGTTTGCTGATTGCGTTGCCGCTGGCTTGGCAGGGGTGGAACGTGTCGGTGACTTACGACCTCTTGGGTGAACTCGCGCCTCACCGAATCTCGCGACACGGCACCGACATGCTGCGCCGTTACTTTCCCCCCGGCGAAATCGGCCCACTGGTGGTGCTCGCCGAGAGCGCTGCTGGAAACCTTGATTCCGTCGATGGCCAAATCAAAATCGCGGAGCTTGCCAAACCGCTCGATGATTTGGAGGGAGTGGCCCAGGTACGCAGTTTGTACCAACCGCTGGGCGATCCGCCGGGGAGCGTGAGCTTGTTTTCCGGGGCCGGCATCATGGCCCTCGCCGCCAAGGAAAGACCACTCACCAACGCCGTGTTTGTTTCCGACGCGGCTGAGCTGGCCGGCCATGTCACGCGACTGTTTCTGATCCTCACGGATCAACCATTTTCGCGTGAGGCCGTGGCAACTTTGAGCGAGGTGGAACAAGTGCTCGCCAAAATTCAGGAGGACCCCGCGTCGCCCTGGCACGATGCGAGCTTCGCCTTTACTGGGCCCACCGTGGGGATTCGCGATCTCGAAACCGTGACGCGGGCCGACCGCTTTCGCATCGAGCTGTTAGTGATTCTGGCCGTGTTCGTGGTGCTGCTCGTTCTCCTCCGCTCGCCGGTGATCTCCGCTTATCTGATGGTCTCGGTGGTGCTGAGTTATGCCGTGACGGTGGGAATCACGTCGCTGGTTTTTCAGTGGCTCTACGGCGCGGAGTTCGTGGGGCTCGATTGGAAGGTCCCGCTGTTTTTGTTCGTTCTGCTCGTGGCCGTGGGACAGGATTACAATATTTACCTCGTGACCCGCGTGCTCGAAGAACAACAAGCCCACGGCCTGCACCAGGGTTTACGCAACGCCATCGTCGAGACCGGCGGGATCATCACCAGTTGCGGCGTGATCATGGCGGGGACCTTCGTCTCGATGACCACCAGCGAGCTCAATGGCATCATCGAACTTGGTTTCGCGCTGACGCTGGGAATTTTGCTCGACACGTTCGTGGTGCGTACCATTCTCGTGCCAGCGTTTCTGGCGTTGTTGGCACAAAAAGAACCAGCGTAATCACGCACTTTCGGCCATTTCTTGTTGCAATCGCGGCCATCGTGGCTTAGGTTGGTTCTTGTCAGGGGCAACGCGGGCAGATTCTCGGGGAGGCAATATTATGTTCCTACGTCAATTCTTACAAGCACTTTTCATCCTCACCGTCTCGGTGCTCAACCGTTCATGGGCCGACTTTCCGGATACCATGGTCGCCAGCCTGAATACGGCCGGATTTATCACAGCGGAGAATAATGATGGGGGGCCGTGGGAAGGGTCACTTGGTTCCGGCCTCTTCGGCATTCCCATCAACAACGACAGCTCTTTTTGGTTTATCGTGACCGGCTTTCCTGACTTCGACTACAACGGCTCTCACGATCAATTCGGCGACTACCATGTTTACGTCGATATCTACGACAACTTTGGTTTTCTCGAGGAAACTATTGAATTCGACGACAGCCTGGAACCGAACGAACCACCGGACCAATTCTCGCGGGATGGCTTCAATACCAATTACACTTACGACGTGTTTATCGATAACACGGTAGGCGGGAGCTCCACCAACGGTGATTTTGATGGCGACGGCGATGCGGATGGCCGAGATTTTCTCCGCTGGCAGCGGGGTGGTTCGCCGAGTCCGTTCAGCGCGACCGATCTGGCTGCGTGGCAAGCCGACTACGACACGGGACCGCTCGGTGCGAGCCATGCCGTGCCAGAGCCGGGGACCTTGGCGCTATTTGTCGCAGCCGTTTGCGGCTTAGCGACTATTCGACAGGCGGCTAATCCTTCGTGAGCTGCGAGAGATCAGGACCAAACTCATCAATGAGATGGTCCTTGAGATTCCCCTGCACGGCCCGCGCGTTGAATGGCCGCTGCTCGGGGTCTTTCTCCAACAGATGCAGCACGATCTTTTCAAGCCACTCCGGGCAATCGACCCTGGAATCGCGCAAACCCTTGGGTTTGTCGTTGAGATGTTGGCTCCAGACTTGTGCGAAGTTGATCCCCGTGAATGGCGGCCTGCCGGTGAGCATCTCGTACATCACGCAACCGAGTGAATAAAGATCGCTCTTGCCGGTAATCGCCGTGTCCCCACAGATTTGCTCGGGCGACATATAGGCGTAAGTTCCCACCGTGACCCCCGCGTCGGTGATATCGGCATCGTACGTATCGCGGGCAATGCCAAAGTCGCCGAGCATCAACTTGCCCTCCTTGTCGAAGAACAAATTGCTTGTTTTGAGATCGCGATGAATGATGCCGTGGTTGTGGGCATGTTGCAGGGCCGAGGCAATTTGAGCCGTGAAGGCGGCGGCCTGTTGCCAAGCGAGAGGACCCTGTTTCTTGATGCGTTCTTTAAGATTGCCGCGATCCAAAAGTTGCATCGCATAGAAATATTGACCATCCATCATGCCGCCGCCGTAGTTGCGGACGATATGGGGATGGTTGAGCCGCTCCATGATCGTGATTTCCCTCTGGAAACGCTCCACGATGTTCTCGTCGTGGGAAATGTTGGGGTGCAGGAGCTTAATCGCCACCGGCTCGCTCATGTCGGGGCTTTCCGCCCGGTAGACCGTACCGACCGTACCGACTCCCAATGGCTCGAGCAGCTTGAAGGTTGCCGACGTGGGCAAGAACTTCAGATTGCGGCGCGGTGGCGGGGATGCGGAATCGGTCATCAGTTTCGCTGGGGTCTGGTTGGCGGAAAGATTGAAAAAAGCCGCTAGCTAGGAAGTTGACGGTAAGCGTGCCGGGGTTATGTGCTGCTTAACACCTTGGCACGACTTGCGGCATCCTAGGGCAGGCACCTCTTCTTCCTCACAGCCACTGGGGCAGGGGATAATTGGATTAAATATAGGCCATTCAACCTTTTAGGGAAAATGCAGTCTACGCCATGCGGTTTGGCACCAGGATTGCATTTTCCGGATGGCTGCTAGTTCTCGGGCTCACCGACCGAGAACGGACCAGCAAATTTAGGCGGAATTCTATGGCATGGCAGGTCGCTCCTCAAGGCGGCCTCGGGGCCGGTCTATGCGTAACCCCGTGTGGGTTTTTTACCAGGACTACCCTGCGGGCGTACCACGTCTAGCAGTCCGACGCTAATATTTCTAGGATGAGAGTTCCCCAATAAGCCAACAACAATGAGCGAGACGGAAAACAAGTCACAAAGGTCTATTCCGATTCCATCGAGGAGCCATTAGAAGATGAGTTACAAGTTAGAGTACATTTGGTTGGACGGTTACAAGCCCGAACCCAACATCCGCAGCAAGACCAAGATCGTCGACAGCGATCCCAAGAAGGTCGACAATTGCCCCGGCTGGTCGTTCGATGGCAGCAGTACGCAACAGGCCGAAGGCCATAGTTCCGATTGCTTGTTAAAACCAGTTCGCATTGTCAAAGATCCGCAGCGTAAGGACGCTTCGCTCGTCATGTGCGAAGTCCTGAACGCCGACGCTTCGATCCACTCGACCAATGGCCGTGGTACGTTCGAGGACGATCCCGATTTGTGGCTCGGCTTCGAGCAGGAATACACGATCATGAAGGACGGCAGGCCGCT
>JBGTMM010000565.1:0-4985 GCA_041743635.1 Bythopirellula sp. | reverse complement strand
TTCGCCAAAACTTCGCGCGTGATGTTCTTCCCCGATCAACACCTGGGCCGCAACACGGCCCTCGGGATGGGAATCGCGCTCGACCAAATGCCCGTGTGGGATCCCCACGCCGCGGAACTCGGCGGCAACACGGCCCAGGCGATCCATAAGAGCAAGGTCTTTCTCTGGAAGGGCCATTGCAGCGTGCATCAAATGTTCCGCGCGGAGCATGTGACCATGCTCCGTGAAAAGCATCCGGGGATCAAGATTCTTGTTCACCCCGAATGTCCCCGCGAGGTGTTTGAACTCGCCGACGTGTCAGGTTCCACGAGCAAGATTATCAAGACAGTCGAAGCCGCCCCGCCGGGGACCAAATGGGCCATCGGAACGGAATTGCACTTAGTTAACCGTCTCAAACAACAACACCCTGAGCAGGAAATCTATTTCCTCTCACCGGTGGTCTGCATGTGCGCGACAATGTACCGCATCGATCTCGCGCATCTCTGCTGGAGCATCGAAAATCTCGCCGCCGGCACGCCGGTGAACACGATTGAAGTCGATCCCGAAATCGCGCACTGGTCGCTGGTGGCGCTCGTGCGAATGCTCGAAGTGCGATGATTCAGCTCGCGTCATGCTCGCGGCAGTACGCCAACATCGCGTCGACGCTCATCCCCGACCTGTCAATCTTCACGATACCACTCTCCGCTTCCGCTACAGGTGCCGGCGGCGAGCCCGCTTCAGCGGGCGGGGGTGCAGGGGCAGGGGATTCTGGAATCGATGGTCCTGGCGCTGGAGCCTCGGTAACCGCTTCACCCCTCACGGCAGGAGCCGCGCCACCGCGCGCCGCGGCCAGCATATCAGCGACCGACATCTTGGCTCGATCGACTTTACCACCCGCAGCAGGCGAGTCTGCTTTAGCAGGCGGTGAAGGGGTGGCTTTCGGTTTCACTTCACCGGCCGCTGAAGCGGCCTTGCCTGCAGGTGACGCGCCCTCACCCTTAAGCTTCGCCAAGATATCCGCCGTCGAAGGTTTGCCTCCCGCCGCAGCCTTGACCTTCGCCGCGTCGGCTATCTGTTTATCACCCGTCGTGGGAGCCGCTTTTCCCTCCGGCTTGTCGTGGGCCCGCTTCGGCACCGGCTTCTCAGTAAGTGCCTTTGGCAGCGGCTTATCGACCACCTTCAAGAATTCGAGCTCGATATCAAACCAACCAATGTTGAGGTGGTAATCGAGAAACTCAACCAGCGCTCGGCCGCTCATGTTGACGGTCTTCACCTGACCCACCACGTCGGCAAACCGCGCGAGTTCCGGCCGCTGGGGGTCGACCATTACGTACTTGTCGGTGTATTCCTGTTTGATCTTCTCAATGTTCGGAAAGACCATGACCACTGCGAACTCCTCCGCTTCTTACCACGCTGAGACCCGAAAGAAGCCAAAATTGTCGCCCAAACAGGCCCCTCTGGCAATGGACCCGTGGGCTTTTCCTTGCGGACCGTCGGTGCTTCGCTAATAATCGCCCAGGCGAGCCGGCGAGGCTGCTTCAACAGCCGTGTCCTTAGAATTTTCTCATAATAGAGGCAATCGACAATGCATACTCCGTTCTTACGATATTCCGCACCTTTGTTTGTGCTTACCATCGCAGTTCCCCTCTCGGCCCAGAACGTCGAGTACCTGCCCGGCATCGACTGGCCTGAGCCACCCGTGGTCACCCCCGGCAAGACCGCTACCGATCCCCCTTCCGATGCCATCGTGCTCTTCGACGGCAAGGACCTCTCCGCCTGGGAAGGGGCCGAGCAGTGGCGCGTCGAGAACGGTGCTGCCGTCGTTGGCACCGGCATGATCAAAACCAAGCAACGCTTCGGCGATTGCCAGATGCATATCGAATGGTCGGTGCCCGTTTCCGAAGCCGAAGGCCAAGACCGCGGCAACAGTGGTATTTATTTCATGGATGCTTATGAACTCCAAGTGCTCGATTCCTACAAGAGCAAGACTTATCCCGACGGCCAGGCCGGAGCGATCTACAAGCAGTCGCCCCCGATGGTTAACGCCGCGCGTCCGCCCGGAGAATGGAATGTGTACGATATCGCGTGGACCGCCCCGCGATTTAAGGAGGATGGCTCGCTCGAATCGCCGGCTCGCATGACGGTGTTTCACAATGGCGTGCTAATTCAGAACAACTTCGAGCTGGCTGGCAACACGTTTTGGCATGAACCGGCGAGCTACACAGAGCACGAAGCCAAGCTGCCAATTTCGCTACAAGACCACGGCAACCCCGTGCGCTACCGCAACATCTGGGTCCGCGAGCTCGCCTCGATTGAAGGCACGCAAGCGAAAACGCCGTCGTACATCGACCACGAAACGGGCAAAACATGGAACGAAGGCGAAGAACCGCCGCAGAGCGAATGATTTTCGCCCGGCGAGCTCGCTTCAGCGGGCGGTGGCGTTAACTATTCCCTGCCCAACCAATACGGAATTTCCATTGAATGGTACACGGAAACGAATTGGGAGACTGAGAATCAGTCGAGAGTCTTAGAATCGAATTTTCATCAGTGAATAATAAATTTTCGGAATCGATCATTATAGCGACGGGCTCTTTATAATCAGACAACATCACAAAAGCAAAGTGCCCTGATATGGGTATGTGCATCTTAGCCGCGCCTAGGATTCGATACGCGCCGCACATCTGGTGCGATTGTTTTTTCAGACGACATGCAAACTCGAAGGAGAGGACATCGAATGGCTCAGGCGATTCGCCAACGAGATTTAGTTTCGACGGTTGCACACTCGCTGACCAGTGACACTCGGAAGTCGCTCCGGTGAAAAAAAGAGTTTGGTCCTGTTGATGGACCTGTGACAGGCAGGGGCTGGGAGGGAATTGATCATGAGCGTCTCCCTCGAGAGACTCTAAGAGTGGATGAACTTTATTTCGCCTGATTCCCATTAACGTGTGAAAAAACCGATCCCCTTTCCAATGAAACTCGACCCGTGCGCCGCACCCGCTTTCATTGAGAACTTCTAATCCAGGAGACGGCGACTCACCCACTACTCGTCATCCCCCTCTGCCACCGGCTGACCCGCGCGCCATCGCAGCACCGCGTCTAAGAAGCCCTGGATATCGCCGTCCAGCACGGCGTTGAAGCTTCCCATTTGATACTTCGTGCGGGCGTCTTTCACTCGTTGATCGGGGTGCAGAAAGTAATTGCGAATCTGCGAGCCGAACCCGGTTTTCGCCTGATGCTGGTATTTAATCGCATCTTCGGCCTCGCGCTTTTCTTCTTCAATCCGTGCCATCCGCGCCCGGAGCATCTTCCAAGCCGTCGCGCGATTTTTATGCTGGCTCCGCTCGTTCTGGCACTGCACGACGATGTTCGTCGGAATATGCGTCAAGCGAATCGCGCTCGAAGTCTTGTTCACGTGCTGGCCACCGGCCCCACTCGCGCGGAATGTGTCCTCGCGGATGTCGTCGGGATCGATTTCAATGGCCACCGAGTCGGCGACTTCCGGCGATACGTCAACAGCAGCAAAGCTGGTTTGACGTTTCCCTTCGCTGTTGAACGGGCTGATCCGTACGAGCCGGTGCATGCCCGTCTCACCGCGCAAGTACCCGTCGGCCATTGGCCCGCGGATGGTGATCGTCGCATTGTTAATGCCGGCCTGTTCGTTGTCTTGACGATCCACCAGCTCGGTGCTGTAGCCGTTCTTTTGCGCCCACTGCGTGTACATCCTCAGCAGCATCTCGGCCCAATCGTTGGCGTCGGTGCCGCCGTCGCGGGCATTGATCGTCATGATCGCCCCCGCCGCGTCGTGAGTGCCGTTGAGGAGCGCCTTCAATTTGAGCCCGTCGATCACTTCCTCGAGCCGCGCGACTTCGCCCGGAACCTCTGCCGCGAAGGATTCGTCTTCCTCCGACATTTCGAGCATCGCGGCCAGGTCGTTGCTCGCGAGGAGCGCGTCATTGAGCGGCCGCACGACCGAATCGAGCGATTTGCGCTCCATGACCGTGGCTTGCGCCTGGTCTTGGCTATCCCAGAAACCAGGGGCTGCCATCTCGGCATCGATATCAACGATCCGCTGGCCTTTGCGAGCGACGTCAAAGAGAGTCCCGCAACTGGAGAATCGCCGTCCGAATCGCTGCCGTGCGATCGTACCATTCCTTTTCCAGTGCCATCGGTGGGACTCCCGTAAATTGCCAAGTGAGTGTAGTTCGGCATTATACGCCTCATGCCACTTCTTTCCTAGGCAAGGACGGTAGCCCAGAGTCGTATTTCCTCATAAACTCGAATTATGGCGAGAGTTGTGTTAGCAATGTCGGGCGGGGTCGATTCCAGCGTCGCGGCCCATCTGTTGATCGCGGAGGGTCACGAGGTGATCGGCGTCTTCATGCGCCACGGCCACCAATCCCCCGTGGCGTGCGGCGAGCTTGCTTCCGCAGGCGGTGAGAATAAGATCGGGGTCGAGGACGCCCCGGCTCTCGGCGCCCTCCCCATCATCAATCGCCTCGACCACAAACAAGGCTGCTGCACCGCCGCCGATGCCGCCGACGCTCGACGTGTGGCCGACCGCCTGGGCATTCCCTTTTACGCATTGAATCTCGACGCGGAATTCAACCGCATCATCGACTACTTCGTCGACGAATACACCTCCGGCCGCACGCCCAACCCCTGTGTGCAGTGCAACAACTGGATCAAGTTCGGCAAGCTTTTTGATTACGCCGACAGCGTGGGGGCCGACTTCGTTGCCACGGGTCACTACGCGCGACTCCAGCCGACGCTCGGCGGGCTCCCCGCGCTCTTGCGCGGTCGAGACACCGGCAAGGATCAATCGTACGTCCTCTTCGGCATCAATCAAAAATACTTGAGCCGCATGTTGCTTCCCGTCGGAGATTTTGAAAAACCGGCGATCCGTCGCATCGCGGCTGAGTTGGGGTTAAATGTCGCCGAGAAAAAAGACAGCCAAGAAATCTGCTTCGTCACGCAGGGGCACTACTCGGAGTTCATCCGCCGCGAAC
>JBGTMM010000564.1:0-2455 GCA_041743635.1 Bythopirellula sp. | reverse complement strand
CGGGGCTTTCGCTGCGATTGTAGGAGGCGCTTTTCTTCGGGCTTGATTTGTTTATACTTGGACAAATTCTGACACCAATCATCGAAGGGATGCGCCATGACGATCGTTGCCGAGGAACGTGTTCTTGTTTTGCCCACGCGGGATTTTCATGCCCTGGGCCACTTCCAGGGTTTCTCGACGGACCTCGATACGTACCTACCCGCCCTGTTGGATAGTCGCGAACTCAGTTACCGGCCTCGGGGCGAGATGGAGCAGGACCCCAGCTTCAAACAGTTAATCCCGTACATGGTGTTTCGCTACACCGACGATCAGGGCATCGAGCAATTGTTTCAATACACGCGCGGCGGAGGGCAGGGGGAAAAACGACTGCATGCCAAGCGGAGCGTGGGTATCGGCGGGCATATCTCGACCGATGATGCGGACGCCGGCTCGATTGCCGATGTTTATCGCGTGGGAATGCTGCGGGAGTTGGCCGAGGAGATCGCCCTCGACACGGCTTACACCGAGCAGTGCGTTGGATTAATCAACGACGACGAAACTCCGGTGGGGCAGGTCCATTTGGGGGTGGTGCATTTATTCGTCGTGAGCGAACCGCTGGTCCAGCCGCGCGAGACGGAGATTCTCGACGCCGGTTTTCGGCCGGTCGCTGAAATTCTGGCGGAGCTCGACCAGTTTGAATCGTGGTCGCAGATCGTGGTGCGGGCGCTGTTTGCATAAATATGTCATTCCGAGGGAGGCTTGCCGACCGAGGAATCTGGTTGGCAACACGAGTTCGTGTTGAAAACGTGCGAAGCAGGAAGCCAGATTCTTCGGTCGCCAGGGCTCCCTCAGAATGACATGTGAGCTTGTCTGGGTTACGCTTAAGGAATGGCCTCCCGTTCTTTTATCTACATGGACAACCACGCCACCACGCGGACCGATCCGCGCGTGGTCGAGGCGATGCTGCCCTATTTCTCCGACGAGTATGGCAACGCGGGGAGCGTCAGCCACCACTTTGGCGACGTGGCGCGGACGGCAGTGGCGGAGGCGACTGCTTCGCTAGCTTTTAATTTAGGTGCGAATCCTGAAGAGATTGTTTTCACCAGTGGCGCGACCGAGAGCAACAACCTGGCGATCAACGGCGTGGCGGAACGCAATCAGCGGCGCGGCAAACATTTGCTGAGCGTCCGCACCGAACACCGCGCAGTGTTGGAGCCGCTGGAGCGATTGAACCAAAATAATTTTAGTGTAACGCTGCTCGACGTTGAGCAACACGGTTCGCCCCGTGCGGGCTGGCTCGATCCGGAAAAAGTAGCCGAGGAGATTCAAGAAGACACGGTGCTTGTGAGCGTGATGCTCGCCAACAATGAGATCGGCGTGATTCAGCCCCTCGCCGAGATCGCGGCCGTGTGTCGGCATAGTGGAGTGCTGTTGCACTGCGATGCGACTCAAGCCGTCGGCAAGATCCCCGTGAACGTCCGCGACCTGGGCGTCGATCTCATGAGTTTCTCAGGTCACAAAATTTATGGGCCGAAGGGAATCGGCGCGCTCTATGTGCGGCAAGGAAGTCCCACGGTGCGCTTCACGCCTCAGATCACCGGGGGTGGGCAACAAGGGGGGCGACGGAGCGGCACGCTCAATGTGCCGGGGATCGTCGGTTTGGCTAAGGCGCTGGAACTCTGTGAAGCGGAAATGTCCAGCGAAGAAACGCGGCTGACGGGTTTACGAAATCGGCTCTTTCGAGGGCTTCAGCAAAACGTGGACGGCCTGGAATTGTGCGGTCCAGCGTTGGATGCGACGATCGCTCACCCGCTGCGACTCCCCGGCAATCTCAATGTGGCCTTCGGCGACGTGGATGGCGAGGCGCTCTTGTTGGAAATGGGAAATTTGGCTGTGAGTTCGGGGGCAACCTGCTCGTCTCACGAGCCGGGGCCAAGCCATGTGCTGCTGGTGCTGGGGATGAGCGAAGATTTGGCTCGCAGCAGCCTGCGATTCGGGCTGGGCCGGTTTAATACGGCTGGGGAAGTTGATGTCGTCGTGGAAATCGTGAGTTCGGCGGTCAAAAAGCTGCGAAAACTGGGTTAGAGCAGATCAGGCTTTTCTCGCGGGATTTTTTGCTATAATTTACGTGGAGGCGAATTAGTTAATCGCCGTTGAAACCTGCCACCCGCATTAATCGAGGATTCTCTGATGAGCATAGTATTGACCGAAAAAGCCGCCAAGGAAGTCAAGCGGATTATTGAAGATCAGAAGCTCGAAGATGGCACGTTGTTGCGCGTCGGCGTCGCTGGTGGCGGCTGCAGTGGTTTCAGCTACTCGCTCGGCTTCGACAAGAGTTTCGATGAGACGGCCGACTCCAAGTTCGAGTTTCACGGCATTCCCGTGGTGGTCGACAAGAAAAGCGCGCTCTATCTCGACGGCACGACGGTCGATTTCTTTGACGGCCTGGAAAAGCGTGGCTTCACGTTTGAGAATC
>JBGTMM010000563.1:0-6973 GCA_041743635.1 Bythopirellula sp. | reverse complement strand
CGTGCACACATTGCAAGTCGACGCCACTCGCACGTTCACCACGGGCGACGCCGCATTGACGCTTACTAGAATCAATCTCATGCCGCACGCGGTGAATCCTGCCAAACTGCTGCTAGACGGTGACATGTTTCTCGATCCGCTCGGCGCCGCCGCGGCAATCATTGCCAATGGCGCTGGCGCGGGCGGCACGGGCTTCATCGATCTGGGTGGGGCAAATCGCGTGCTCCATGTCGGCGACGGAGCCGCTGCCACCGACCTGACCCTGAGTGTCCCCTTGCTTAATGGCGGCCTCACCAAAGACGGTCCCGGCACACTGCACCTCACGGCGAGCAACGTTTACGAAGGCGATACGTCGGTTGAAGAGGGCACGCTGCGAATCAATTCCGCGTTTCTGTCCGATGCGGCCGACGTGTATCTAAGCTCAGAGAGCCTGTTGGACCTCAATTTCGGCGGCAGCCCCGATCTTGTTGACTCGTTATTCATCGACGGCGTCGCCCAGCCCGGCGGCACCTGGGGTGCCCCCGATTCAGGGGCGCAAAACACAACACCCTGGATTACTGGTACCGGACTCCTGCGGGTGGCGATTCCCGGCGATTTTGATGGCGACGGCTTTGTCGACGGCACCGACCTGGTCCAATGGCAGGGCGACTACGGCGACGACGGCGGCTCGGATGCCGACGGCGACGGCGACACCGACGGCCGAGACTTTTTCATCTGGCAACAAAACTACACGGGCCCAGGCCCGCTGACCGCGCCAGCCACGGCCATTCCCGAACCCGCGGCACTCTCGCTGCTGCTCTTGAGTTTGGTGGTGGCTAGCGGCATGCGGCGCAAGTCGTAATGGTTCGTCTACGAATAAACGTCAACCTAGCCGGACCAACACTTTGGTCCGGGAAATCCCGGAGGCAAGTGTGCCTCCGGCTAGGCTGACAGTTATCGGTCGCGAGACTACTAGATTCATGCGACCAGGCCCTTGGAAATGCCGGCAATGAATTTTTGGCCGAAGGCCTAACGCATCGTAGCCTGTGGCAACGCCACAGGTGAGAAGAACAAACCATCCCCTTTTGGCCAACGGCCATATTTACCCAGTCGTCTTTCGTCAGCTACGGTGAAAATGGCCTCCAGCCAAATCACGCGTTTCGATTCACTGACCTGGGGCGGCACTTGGTTTGCCCCAGGCTACGATGGCGGTTGGCTTTCAGCCAAAAAGTCGTGACCAGCACGCAACCGAGCCCTTCACTCCATCTCAAAATCCACCCTCTGCGGCCCGCTCCCCGCTTCGACCTGGGCCGACAGGCCGGAGGTTTCCTGGCGATTGTATTTCTCGGGCAAAGCATTGGGATCGGGCGGCGGCAGCGGATCGCCTTCCTGGAAGCCCTCGGGAAGTTTTTGCGGCGCATTGACCGTCACTTGATAATCGCCGGGAGAAAGCTCAACGGCATATTTGCCGTCGGGCAGGATCGGCGCGCCGACGAGCTTGCCAGTCGTGGGCCGAAAGCCGAGCATCCCATGATCGAGCGGTTTGCCTGCGAACGTGACGCTCCCCTCAACAAGCCGTGTGACGGACTTGTTTTCGCAACCAACTAAGAAGCAAATCACCATTAGGCCGGAACGAGCCGTGCGCAGTTCCGGCATGAGGTAGAAAAAGCCTAGCACTGCCGGAGCTCGCGAAGCTCGTTCCGGCCTACGAATACGACTAACAAACGCATTCATCATGGCAGTGACTGCACACCAGTTTCGCCGCCGTTGCGCGAGCCGTAGGCTTCCCAGGTGTTACCGTCGAGGTCGTCGGAGACGAAATGGATGCTGCCATCGACCAAGAGAAAATTAAGCCCGCTGGGGTGGAAGCTAGCCCAGTATAAGTCGTTTAAACCTAATGTTGCTGAACCCCCTGGAGGTAACGGCGGGTCATTCCCATATAGGACATGACTCACGTAGTAGCCCGCAGTGAACTGCCCATTGGGCGGGATATCCGCATTGATATTTTTTACAGAGTACAAAAGGTGGCTCGTGTCGGTACTCGCACGTCCACCGGTCAGCCAACTTCGAGTTTGGTACCAACGCTCCCCCACCAAAAAAGTATTGCTTGTTCCATCTGTCACGTCCTTGAGCTTGATCTTGCTATCGAAATAAAGGCAGCCGTCGGTATTAACCGGTCCCGTGAACCCAGAATTACCCAGTACTTGGGCGGTGTCGTTACGAGCGAAGGCAGATCCTGCAATGCCTGAATAGTTGGTCGATTCCCACTGATCGCCCTGGACTAGCTTTAAATCATCATACCGAACAGCATCGCTGGGGCATTTATACACACTGATAGATACCTTGCTAAACTCAATCTCACCCGGTTCGCGAAAACCAAGGCCGACGCTGTCCAAGTCATAGACATCAGGGGCTTCTGGTCTCGGCCCGCCGCGTCCACTTGTACTAACTACGGTCTCTCTCTTGATACGCGCAGTAATCTCCGAGCCAAGAGAGCTGAATTCCGCGTAAGGCAAGATGTCTGCGTGCCAGGAAAGGCCGTTCCTATCTTTGGGGGTATTAGCCGTGGTACCCGGCGGCAACACCTTATTCGCGGATTCGTAATTCAACATCGCTAGCCCAATCTGCTTGAGATTGTTTTGGCAACTCATCCGCCGGGCTGCTTCGCGCGCGGCTTGAATGGCAGGCAGTAGCAATGCCACCAACACGCCAATAATGGCGATCACGACCAGTAGCTCGACTAGGGTAAAACCTCTGTTGTGTGACGCGCCTAAATCGCAGCGGCCGGCACGAGCAATGGGATTGCCTGATCTCATGGAAAAATCCCTGGGGGACGAGCGAGCGAACTCGCGTTTTGGGAAAAGTACAAGTTGCCGATAAGTGGAAATTGTAAAAGGGCTTATACCCTGTATTCTAAGCGCGAACTGCAAAAAACCCAAGAGAATAGTGCGCACCTCTTTCTCGTTAGTGCGCAGCGGCGTTATTCATCCCCGATCATATGCTGCGCCCACGTAGGCGAGTCTCTCCGAGACTCGTATTCGCCTTTTCCGAGTTTCGGAGAAACTCGGCTACGTGAACTCAAGACCAGCAAGCCCGCTGTAGAGAACACGAGTCCCACAATTGTTGACGGCTCGGGCACGCTCGCCAATGTCGCGCTTCCCGTGTGATTGCGTTGCCAAACTAAGAAATCGCGGCCATCGACGTCGCCGTCCCCGTCGGCATCGCCATCCAAGAGGGCTGCGTTCTCGTCGATTCCGTAGCCCTCTTGCCAGAGGGCGAGATCGGTGGCGTCCACGAAGCGGTCGCCGTTAAAATCGCCGGGGATCGGCGGCACGAACACGGCCGTGGGACTCCAAAACACGTCGTCGAGAAAAATCTGCGCGTCGCTCGCGCCGAAAAACTGAATCGAATCCAGCGAGACATTCAAGCCGTCGATCTGGCCATTGCCGCCGGCAATCCAAGAATCCCACTCGCTTGCTTCGTCCAAAAACCATTCGTACTTGTGCCACGCATTGTCGGCGACAATATTTTTTAGCACTCCCCTATCCCCCGTCGCGGGGTCGTCGATGGCGATACTCACTTGCAATCCTGGATCGTCCGTTCTCAGCCAGAAGCCCACCGAGCCAATCGACTCGAGCTGCAGATTGGCGATGCGGCTGGCGACGTTCGTGCTGCCGCCGAAACCGCTGTACTGCGCCCCCGCGACGTGGCGCACGACGAAATCCGTCCCCGACGCTTCGTCGTAGGTGATGTTAACGAGTTGCGAATGGGTGCCGGAATGGGGAGCGAGATTCGAGCGGTCGGCCGTTGAGCCGGCGACGTTGGCCGTGGTGCTGCCGGAAAACGTGGGTGCCCAACCAAACACCCCTTCATTGCCGCTAAAGGTGTTGCCCGACCGGTCGCCGTAATTATCAAAATTCACCAGCGTTTTCGTGCCGAAGGTTATGCCCGTGCCGGCGGTTGTCGCGGTGCGAAGTTGAATGTCCGCGCCGTAATAGTATTTGAGAATATCGAGGTACGAAATGCCGTTGTCAGAAAGATAGTCGGCGCCGTTCTGGCTCTTGGCACCCCGGTTGGGCCAATTGGGATTCGTGACCGTGCCACGAAATCCCAGCGGCGTCCCTCGATTGTTGCCATCGACCAAACCATTCGCGTAGGTGTAGGTGACCCAGCGTTCGGTGTTCGTCGGATCGCTGTCGCCCGCTTCGTGAATAATCCCCGGGTTCACGGCGTTGAAAGGTCCCGTGGGGATCGCCCCGGCCACGTAGAACGACGCGATCAACACGTCGCCCGTGGTGGGGCCAATGTTATCGAAGACGTAGAGAATTTCACCCTCGGTGGCCGCCGCCGCGGCGATTTGCAGGGCCCCCGCACTGCCGGCACACGAATAAACCTGATCACTCGTGCCGTCGTTGATAAAGCCTTGCAGGTTCATCTTGTAATAGGCGAACGTGCGGGCCGCCACGGCCTGGGCCTTGAGTGCTTCAAAGCTCGCCGCGCCGTTCTCGCAATGGCAGACGTTCGGCACGTAATCGGTTTCGGTCGCCACGTTCCCCGAGCCGGTCACGTTGATCGTGGGACGGGCCGAGAACTGGGCAGCAGCGGGAAACGCGGAGGCCAGCGAGACCAGGGCCGCAAGAGAGGCCACGAGCCAGTGGAGGGTGCCAGCGTGAATCTTCATCTATTCAAAAAATGTGTACGAGGAAAATAGGGAACGCCCTCCGCGGCGTTCCGTTGTTGGATTCGTGTCCCTTTTTCCCGGAACGCCAGGGACGGCGTTCCCTACATTATAAAAAAGCCGCGCCGTGGGCTGCCCCTAGCCCCACAGCGCGGTGGAAAAATTCAAGCCATTGTGGCACGACTCTCCGAGTCGTGATTTCAGTCCTGCATTTACGAGTCGGAGACTCGTGTTACTTTGAATCCTAGCGACGTTTGATGGCCAGCAGCGACGACAACGCCAACAGCATCAAGCCAGCGGACGTGGGCTCGGGCACCGCGAGAGCCGACAGCGGGCCAGGAGTGTAAGCATCCTGCCACTCAGCCAGATCAGCAGCGGTATAAGGCATCGGTGACTCGCCCCTTTGCCAGGCGAGGAAGTCGCGCCCATCGGCGTCGCCGTCCCCGTCAAAATCGCCAGGCGCCGCGCCGCCAATATCCACCAGCCGCAGGCTGATGTTATCAAACGCCGCAAAGGCGGCAGCAATGACAGTACCACCTGAGGAAGGATTCGCCGAGGGAATTCCAAAGCGGATTTGATCGAAACCGTTTGGTCCGGTGATCAACCCGGTCACGTCCATGGCATCGACGCCATCGGGACCGACACCCGGCACGGGATCAAGCGGATCATTCGTTTTGCTGTCGGCATACAGGTCCAAAGTAAAGGTGACGCCTGTTGTGCTAATCACTGCCTTGTAGCGATGGAAGCCCCGGCCCACCTCCAGTGGAGAGTCCAGCGCAGGGTCCAAGGGATCTTCGATGGTGGTATCGCCGAATTGCCCCCAACCGCCGGTAGCAGGGAAAATTGATGTCCCCGGAAACAGCACGCCTCGATAAGAAAAGTGGGCCGGGTTATTAAAAAATCCCAGCTCAATAATATTCTCGGCGGGCGCCGCGGAGCGGAGCCCCACGCTGAGTCGCTTGTTGGAGGAAAACGCATCGTCGCCGATGTCCACGGAGAGCACAACGTTTTGCGTAGCGGAAGGCGCAATCTGCATGGGCAAATCCCGAAGGTTCACGGTGCCGCCACCGGCAACCCCCGAGGAGCCTGCCAAGTCGCAGTTGCCAATTCCCGTTGCATCGTTGGCCGAACCACAGAACTGCGCGAATTTAGTGAGATTTGTCCCGCCATAGAATGCCCCATCGTCGTCTCCGATGGTGTCACCAGGGATCAGCCGGGTGGCATTGTCGGGTCGCAAAGGATCACTCGATGGCCACGCCGCCAAGAGCGCTGCGGTGTCCGCATAAGATTCAAAATTGTCGACGACTATGTCTTGATCGACGGCCAAAGCAGGCGTTACCAGCATTCCACTGAGAAATGTAAAGCAAGCAATTCTTTTGAGCATGGCAATTCTTTTGAGCATGTAAGGGTCCCTTAGCAAGAAAGATGAGCAGGAATTCATCGAGCAACTCACAATGTGTTGGTGTTGGTAGCGCTCGCGGAAGCGCATAACGACAAGACGCACAAATTGGCTGCCCTCTTCTCATCTTAACGACAAGTGACCGTTTAGAGAAACAAATTGTGCGCAATTCTTTCTCGTCGTTGCGCATTGCCGTATAGCGTACTTTCCGCACCCACACTGGTCCCACAACCCCTCGAATTCCTGCCGACAAGTTTCGATTGCTCACCGCTTGCAACCGCGCGCACGGGGGTTGACTTCTCACGGTCCGTGACTGCAAATTGACACAATTACTTCAGGGGCCTGTGGCTGGCGACTCATTTATGTCCAGAATTTCAGTCGGATTTATGAGCGGTACTTCCTGCGATGGCGTCGACGTCGCCATGCTCGATACCGATGGCAAGAGCAAAATCGTCGTGCTGGGCGGATTAACGCTGCCTTACGAAGACAGTTTGCGGCTCCGCTTGCTGGACGCTTCGCAGCACGACGTTCCAGTTACCGAGCTTTTGCGTCTGGAAAATGAGATTTCACACCATCATGTCCAGGCCCTGAAAAAACTTCTTACCGAGCAACCAAAATATTCTTCCAAAATTTCCATCCTCGGATTTCATGGGCACACCATCCGCCATGTTTCCAAGGAGCGACTCACCCTGCAGATCGGCAATCCGTGGATTCTCGCCAAGGAGTTCCAGCTTCCGGTGGTGAGCGACTTTCGCCGTTGCGACTTGGCGGCGGGCGGCCAAGGCGCCCCGCTGGTGGCGATGTTCCATCAAGCGCTCTTTGCCGACGATCCGCACCCCACGCTCGTGCTGAATTTGGGCGGCGTCGCGAACGTCACTTGGCTGGGTGAAAAGAATGAGATCATTGCCGGCGACACG
>JBGTMM010000562.1:0-6340 GCA_041743635.1 Bythopirellula sp. | reverse complement strand
AGCGGATACAAACGCTCGGCATCTTGCGGGACGACGGCGTCCGCATGGCCGAGTTGGGTAAAGAGATATCCGATGAGTGCGGGGTTTATGAGCGGTGTGTCGCAACCGGTGACGAACACGGCTTCGGCGCTGGGCGGCAGGGCCGCGAAACCGCCAGCGATGGCTTGAAGCGGTCCCTGATGTTCGATGCTGTCTCGCACAACGATTGTCTTCAATGGCGGCAATTGTTGATCAGCCGCAGCGACGACGACAATTAACTGCGGGTCAACTGTGGAGCTGACAACGCGCACGACTCGGTCGAGCATCGTTTCGTTGCCGAAGGGCAAGTAGGCTTTGTCGGTCGTCATGCGACTCGATTTACCGCCGCACAAGATAATCGCTCCTCGTTTCATAGCTGTTCCTTAGATTCCTTAACGTAGTGATTTTTTCGGAGGCGCAAAGATCAAAAGTTATTTGCGCCTTCGCGCCTTAGCGAGTGGAGTTTACTCTGTAAGGATGCTGACACTCTCGCTCAAGTCGCATACAACCTTTCCTATTGAACTTTCGGGAATTACTCCCGATGCTGTTCGCGATAAATCGTTGGCTGAATTGGAAAAACTCGCAATTTGGCATGGTCGCGAACAGTTGGCGCTTGCTGAGCTGTTTGGGCTAATGGGCAACACCGCGGACGAGGAACTTGAATTTAGCGGCGATCTCTCCGCGGCGGTTGGAGTTGGCGCGAAAATGAAGTCCGGCAAGATTCGCATCGACGGCCATGTTGGCCGCGACGTGGGACTCGGCATGTGGGGTGGCGAAATTGAAGTGAAGGGAAACGCAGGTGATGGCCTCGGCAGCGAAATGCGCGGTGGCATCATCCGAGTACGCGGCTCGGCCGGGAACTTTGTCGGTGGCGCGCGAGTCGGTTCAACTCACGGCATGACCGGCGGCACGGTCCTTGTGACGGGCAATGCAGGAAACGGGGTCGGCTGTCGGATGCGCCGTGGCTTGATTGCCATTGGGGAAAACGCCGGTGAACTCGTCGGTCACCATATGCTCGCCGGCACGATTGTGATTTGCGGCACGTGCGACAAAAATCCAGGCGCGGGAATGAAACGGGGTACAATTTGTCTCGCAAACGACAACAACGCCCAACTGTTGCCGACGTTTCGCTACGCCTGCACAACGCATTCGCCCGTGTTGGGAATGGTGGGGCGACGACTTCAATCGCTCGGATTCGAGAATGACGTTTGGAACGCGAATCGTCAGTGGCAGCAGTTTAGCGGCGACTTTCTGGCGTTTGGCAGAGGTGAAATATTCTTAGCCGGCTAACAATGATACAAACAATCGACAACGTGACGTGTGCCGCCTGTGGATTAATTTGCGAAGACGTCACTCTGCGCGTTGACAACAACCGGATCGTTCGAGTGGAAAATGCTTGTCCCCTTTGCGAAGCCCGACTGATGGATTGTTCGTTCGATGAAACCGGCAGTGCCACAATAGATGGCAAGTCCACTTCTCCGTCCGCTGCAATCGAGCGGGCCGTTGAATTGCTGGCTAGCGCGCGCGCGCCGTTAATTTGCGGTTTGGCGGGCAGCACCATTGAAACCCAACGCGCTGCCGTGGCACTCGCCGACCACTTGGGCGCGACCATTGATCCGGCCATCCCCGCGTTTCATCGCGACGCGATTGTGGCCATGCAATCGGTCGGGATCTCCACTTGCACAATGGGTGAAGTCAAACAACGAGCCGACGTGGTGCTGTTCTGGGGCGCTGATCCCACGGCGACGCATCCGCTTCTCTATGAACGCTTTCTCGATCCGCCAGGCACTTTTGTTTCTCAGGGCCGGCATCTCATTGCCGTCGGTGCCCGAGAAAACAACAATCGAGTTGATGAGTTTTTGCAAATCGACAAATCAGAGACTTTGTCGGTTCTTACAGCCCTGCGGGCGATCATTGGTGGAATTGAAGTCTCTCAGGAATTGATTGGCGAAATACGCTTTGAGCAACTAAAACGGCTTGCGTCTCGCTTGCAAAAAGCAAACTATTCGGTCATTTTTTTCGGTCCGGAAATTGGTGACTCGGCTGAAATTGAAGCGATTTACTTATTGGTGAGACAACTCAACGCCAAATCACGAAGCGCCGCGATAGGGCTTAGCGGCACGCTCTGTGAAAATGTGCTGACTTGGCAAACCGGTTATCCTTGCGGCGTGAACTTTGCGCTAGGCTATCCTCGCTATGACCCCAATGCCTATTCAGCAAGCACTTTGTTGGAACGCGGTGGAGTTGACGCGGTCTTGATGGTTGGCAGCAAAGGGCTCGAGGAAATGTCACCCGCTGCACTAACTCGCTTGGTGAAGCTGCCGGTCATTTTGCTAGAAAACGCCGGCAGCACGAGTTCGTTAAACCCCACGGTTCGCATCACCACCGCCCTCGCCGGCGTGCATTGTGGCGGGACAATCTTTAGACTGGATGGCGTGCCCCTCAAGCTGCGGGCCCTCTGCGAATCCTCCATGCCCACCGCCGCATCTGTTCTCACCGCTATTCAAGAAGGAATCTGTACATCGTGCGTTTGATTGGTGTTGTATTCACTATTGTGAGTCCGCTGACGTTTCTGCCAACTGTTATAAATGCCGCCGAAGCACCCGGCATCGTCAGCGAAGATCCCGGCATTCCTGCCGCCGTCGCCATCGAGGCGGAACTGGGCGGTGGATTCATGATACCCTATGTCGGCACGATCCCCGATACTTATGTTTCTTTTGAGATGATTCCCATTCCCGGGGGGGAATTTGTACTGGGTAGTCCTGACTCGGCAGCGGATCGCCGCGAAGACGAAGGGCCGCAAGTGCGTGTAAAAATCGCCCCCTTTTGGATCGGCAAGTGCGAAGTCACTTGGGCTGAATATCAGCAGTTCATGGAACAATACGAAGTGTTCAAGAAACTCGCCGAGTTGCGTTTTACTAGCACGCGGATGGAATCGGCGAAGAAACAACTTGCCGAGTTGCCGAAGGTCAAAGAATATTTTGAGAAAGAGTCGCTCGAAGTGGATGCGATTACCTGTCCGACGCCCCTCTACGATTCGAGTTTTACTTATGGCCCTGGCGAAGACCCCCAACAACCCGCAGTGACGATGACCCAGTTCGCGGCGAAGCAATACACCAAATGGCTGAGCGGCATCACGGGCCAGCAGTATCGACTGCCAACCGAAGCGGAGTGGGAATATGCCGCGCGGGCAGGGACTACGACGGCTTATTCTTTTGGTGACGATGCCGCGCAGATCGGCGAGTACGCCTGGACAACCGACAACGCCGACTATCAAACCCACGAAGTCGCACAACTCAAGCCCAACGCCTGGGGACTTTATGACATGCATGGAAACGTGGCCGAGTGGGTGCTCGACCAGTATGTGGCCGATCATTACGCACGGCTCAAGGATGGCGTCATGGCAGTCGATGCCGTCGCCTGGCCGACAAAGTTGTTTCCGCGTGCGATTCGTGGCGGGAGTTGGCTCACCGAGTCCCCAGACTGTCGCAGTGCCGCACGGCACAAGTCGGACGACCCCGAGTGGACCCTTTCCGATCCTAATTTACCAACGAGCCCCTGGTGGTTCACCGAGGAGCCAGCCACGGGCGTGGGTTTTCGGATCGTGAGGCCACTCGCGCAGATGGATGCCGAGCTGCGAAAAAAAGTATGGGACGCCGATGTCGAGCGCATTCAACTAGACGTTGCCGACCGATTGGAGGAAGGCCGCGGTGTGCAAGTTTCTGCCGATCCTCGCCTGCCGGCAGCCGCAGCAGAAATGACCCTTTCCGAGAAAGTTGAATAGCGACGTGTTGGCAGTGAGCCGGCAATCGGCGATAATTGCCAACTGGTCGTTACTTTTCCGCTCATTCCAGCCGGCAGGAGATTCTTGCGATGATTCCCCATCGTCCCACCTCATCACTCGCTTTGCCCTCGCGCCGTGAGTTCGTCAAAACAACTTCCGCCCTGGCGGTTGGCGGGGCGGCACTGGCCACGGGTCTGGCTTCGGGACTGGGCACGGCACGCGCAGCGCAAGCCTTGGGCGACAAAGAAATCAAGGTCGCGGTGATCGGTTGCGGGGGACGAGGCACCGACGCGGCTGTGCAGGCGCTTTCCACCAAGGGAAAAGTGACTCTGTGGGCCATGGCCGATGCGTTCAGCCCGCAGATCGAGCGTTCGCTGGACAAGGTCACGCGCACACTGGAACAACATTGGGGAAGTGACGCCGGTGAACGCATCGAAACCGCGATTCAAGTTCCTGCCGAACGGCGATTTTCCGGTTTCAATGCGTTTCAAAAGGCCATCGACAGTGGCGTGGACGTCGTGATTTTGGCCACGCCTCCCGGCTTCCGTCCAAAACATTTTGAAGCCGCGATCAACGCCGGCAAACACGTTTTCACCGAGAAACCCTTGGCCGTCGATGCCCCCGGCATCCGCAAAGTGTTGACAGCCGGAAAACAAGCTGAGGAAAAAGGTCTTTGCGTTGGCGTCGGATTGCAGCGACGTCACGACCCCGCCTATGTCGAAACTGTCAAGCGCCTGCAAGAGGGTGCCATTGGCGACATCCTGCTGACGCGCGTTTTTTGGAACAGTGGTCCGCTGTGGCTGCGTACCCGCGGCGATTTTTACAAGTCCTACGGCCACGAACCGAGCGAAATGGAATACCAGGTGAACAACTGGTACTACTTCGATTGGCTCTGCGGGGATCATATCGTCGAGCAGCACATTCACAACATCGACGTGAGTAACTGGGTCAAGCAGGCGCATCCGATCTCTGCGCAAGGGGCGGGGGGCCGTGAGCGCCGCACCGCTCCGGACTTTGGGCAAATTTTCGATCACCACGTTGTCGAGTTCACCTATGAAGACGGCTCGACGATGCTCAGCGAATGTCGCCACATGGAAGGCTGTTGGAATCAGGTGGCTGAATTTGCGACCGGTATCAGGGGCAGATCGAACATCAGCGCGGGAATGATCAAGTCTCCCGATGGTGAATGGAAATACGAAGGCGAACACGGCGATCCTTACCAGTTGGAGCACGATCATCTGTTTGCCGCGATCCGTGAAGGCCAGCCGTACAATGAAACCGAGTACGGTGCCCATAGCACGATGACCGCCATCATGGGCCGCATGGCTACCTATTCCGGTAAAATGATGGAGTGGGACAAGGCGATTAACTCCGAGATCGACTTTTCGCCAAAGGATTACGATTTCGCCGCGGCTCCCCCGGTTGTTCCCGATGCGAAAGGCAACTACCCCGTGCCGGTCCCCGGCGTGACCAAAGTTGTGTAGGAATGCCGGATTTTGTTTTTTGGGTGAAGGTTAACTCACCACGTTCCTTGGAGTGCCGGCTTGAAACGCGGCGAGGTTCTCCACGACGGCCTCCAGCAATCGCGCGCGGGCGCTGTGCGTCGCCCAACCAAAGTGGGGTGTGATAAAACAGCTGGGAGCGGAAAGCAGTGGATGATCGGCGGGAGGCGGCTCGACCGAAAGTACGTCAAGCCCCGCGCCGGCGATCTGCTTCGCAGCCAGCGCATCGGCCAATGCTTGCTCGTCGATCAATTGTCCTCGGCCCGTGTTGATGAGAAAAGCCGTGCGATTCATTTTGCCGATACTCTCGTGGTTTACAAGTTCATTGGTTTCGGGCGTCAACGGACAATGCAAGGTCACGACGTCGGCACTCCGAAACAGGGTGTCGATGTCGACCATGTTTACGTAACTCGGTCGCTCGACGAGCGAACGATTATTTGCCAACACTTTCATGCCGAAGGCGTCGGCGAGCTTGGCCACCTCTCGGCCAATCGCGCCAAAACCGACGATCCCCATGGTGAGGCTGGCGAGCTCGATCTGCGGCGTGTCCCAGAAACAGAAGTCGGGCGACGCGGTCCAGCGTCCCGCTCGTACCGCCAACGCATGGTCGCCGACGCGCTGGGCCAGATTCAATAAATGGGCGAACACCAATTGAGCGACCGATCGCGTCGCGTAGCCGGGCACATTCGTGACCACGATTCCCCCGGCTTTCGCCGCGGCGAGATCCACGATGTTCGTGCCAGTGGCCGTGATGCCAATGTATTTCAGTTGAGTCAGTTGCTTGATCGAGTCGGCCGTGAGAGCTACCTTATTGATGAGGACGGCATCAGCCATCGCGGCACGGTCGACGATTTCATTGTCCGCGGAGCGGTCATAAATGGCACAATTTCCCAGGGCCTGCAATCCTTCCCAGCCGAGGTCTTCCGAGACCAAGGTGTAACCATCGAGCACCACAATTTGGAACGAGTTTTTGTCCATAACGCGACTTGTAAGTTTGTGTGCCAAGTTGAAAGAAAAAACCGCTAAAGAACGCTAA
>JBGTMM010000561.1:0-1686 GCA_041743635.1 Bythopirellula sp. | reverse complement strand
GGCCTTCCCACCAAAACCGAGCAAGCCGACTTGCTGCAAGCGCTCTACGGCCGTAATGGCGAGTGCCCAAAGCCGATCATCGCCGCCTGCAGTCCGGGCGATTGTTTTTATGTGGCCCAGGAAGCGTGGCGAATCGCCACGCGGTTCATGCTCCCCGTAATGATCCTCACGGACGGTTACATCGCCAACGGCAGCGAGCCTTGGCGGATTCCCGAGTTTTCTAAACTACCAAAAATTGAAATCAAGCATCCGGACGGCCTCTCGAACGGCGATGAATTTTTTCCGTACGAGCGGGACGAACGGCTCTCGCGCCCCTGGGCCATCCCCGGCACGGCTGGTTTGGAGCATCGCATCGGCGGTTTGGAAAAGGCGAACATCACCGGCAACGTCAGCTACGACCCCATCAACCACGAAAAGATGTGCCATCTGCGGGCCCAAAAAGTGGCGAACGTGGCCGACGACATCCCGCTGCAAGAACTCGATGGCCCCGCCACGGGCGACCTGTTGGTTCTGAGCTGGGGCGGGCCGTATGGTGCCTGTGCCACGGCCGTCCACACGGCACAAAAGGCGGGCAAGAAGGTCAGCCACTGCCATTTGCGCTACATCAATCCGCTCCCCAAAAATCTTGAAAAGATTCTGCGGAGTTTCAAGCAAGTTTTAATCCCCGAGCTGAATCTTGGTCAGCTCAGCATGATCATTCGGTCGAGATTCTTGATCGACGCGATCAGCTTGAACAAAATCCAAGGTAAGCCTTTTAGTGTTTCCGAAATCGTCACCAAGATTAACACGCTGGTTGCATAATGCTGCTCGCGTAACACAGAGCGATCCCTAGCAATGAGTATTGAATCCACACTTCCGATATTAAAGCCCGCCGACTTCGCCAGCGATCAGGATGTTCGTTGGTGCCCCGGCTGCGGCGATTATTCCATTCTCGCCCAGATGAAAAAGGTGCTGCCGACGCTCGGCGTGCCGCGTGAAAAAATTGTGTTCATCTCCGGCATCGGCTGCTCCAGCCGGTTTCCGTATTACATGAACACTTACGGCATGCACTCGATCCACGGTCGTGCCCCCGCTGTGGCGACAGGCCTCAAAAGCAGCCGGCCCGATTTGCAGGTCTGGGTGATCACTGGCGACGGCGACGGTCTCTCTATCGGTGGGAATCACTTGATGCACGCCATCCGCCGCAACGTCGATTTGAACATCGTGCTGTTCAACAATCGCATTTACGGTTTGACGAAGGGCCAGTACTCACCGACTTCGCCGCTGGGCAAGAAAACCAAAAGTACGCCGATGGGTGCAATTGACAATCCGCTCCACCCGCTCTCGATTGCCATTGGTTGCGAAGCAACTTTCGTTTCCCGCAGCATCGACACCAACATCAAGCACTTGGGCGATGTCTTGAAACGGGCCGCCGAGCATCGCGGCACGTCGTTCATCGAGGTCTACCAGAATTGCAACGTCTTCAACGACGGTGCGTGGGAATATGCCAAGGACCGCGACACCAAGGAAGACACCACCTTGGAACTCGAACATGGCAAGCCGCTACTCTTCGGCAAAGATCGCAAGAAGGGTATTCGGCTCAACGGCCTCGATCCCGAAGTGGTGGAACTTGGCAAGGGGATCAGCGAAGACGACCTCTTGTTCCACGACGAACGGGCCCCCGAGCCGAGCCTGGCCTATTTGCTC
>JBGTMM010000560.1:0-2097 GCA_041743635.1 Bythopirellula sp. | reverse complement strand
TCGCGGGGGACTCTGGGCTACTATTGCGGCATGGGACTCTACGACCGCGATTACGCTCAAGACTCTGAACCGGGCTACCACTTCAACGCGCCGCGAACGCTCACCACGAAAATCGTGTTGGTGACCGTGGGTATTTATTTGGTGCAATTGTTCGTGCCAGGATTTTCCGCCTGGTTTGCCTTGCCGTCAAATTGGCTCAGCGAGCCGTGGCAATTTTACAGACTGCTCACCTACGGCTTTCTGCACGACACGAGAAGCATCGAGCACATTTTTTTTAACATGCTCGTGCTCTGGATGTTTGGCCGTGAAGTGGAAATGCGCTACGGATCACGGCAGTTTCTGGCGTTTTATTTGACGGCGATTGTGTTCGCGGGACTTGTGTGGTCGCTCATCGAACAATCTCTCGGCAGCCCCGGCATGATGGTGGGTGCCTCGGGGGGCATCAGCGGTCTGTTCGCGCTGTTCGCGCTGAACTTTCCCCATCGCCAAGTCTTGTTTATGTTTATCTTGCCCATGCCGATGTGGGTGGCGGCGCTGATTATTATTGGACTCGACGCTTATGGCTCCGTGGCGCGAACCAGTCCGATCGCTTTCACCGCGCACCTGGCGGGGGCGCTGTACGGTTTGATTTACTACCGCACCGGCTGGTCGCCCGCGATGATTTTGGTTGACTGGTTAAGCGGGCCATCACGGCCACGCAAGCCAAATCTGCGGGTCGTGGAAGCCGATGATTACGATGCCACCGACAGTCAGGTCGATCAGATTCTGCAAAAAATTCAGGAACAAGGGCAGGAAAGCCTGACCTGGCGGGAACGCAGGGTTCTGGAAAAGGCGAGCCGCGAATATCAGAATCGGCGGAAGTAAAATTGGCTGTCAGCTATTAGCTATTAGCTTTCAGCCAGACAAAGGAAACGCATTATGGCACGAGGCCGACGCAAATGGATCTGGGCTTTTGCGGTACTCGTGCCAGTGGGAGTCGCTTACGGTATGCGCGATTCACAAAAAACGGAAATCGCCACCGCGGCGATTGTTGCTAGAACGGCAACGCACCCTCAAGCGGACGGCATGACTCAGCTTAAGGGCGGGACGTTTCTCATGGGCACGCCGCGGCCCAGTCCCGACGATCAGCGCCCAGTCCATCGCGTGGTGCTCGCGCCGTTTTGGATTGATGTTGCGCACGTCACGAATCGTGAGTTCGCCGATTTCGTTGCCGACACCAACTACCGCACGACCGCCGAGGAGCGCGGTTGGTCGCTGTTGTTTGATCGCCAACAAGGCAACTGGCAAGAAATGGCTGGTGTTTGTTGGCGGCATCCCAAGGGTCCAGAAAGTTCGCTCGTCGGCAAGGACGATTATCCCGTCGTGCATGTCAGTTGGTACGACGCGGTGGCTTATACCACCTGGGCGAAAAAGCGTTTGCCGACCGAAGCGGAATTTGAGTTCGCCGCGCGGGGCGGATTGAGCGATGCCCAGTTTCCCTGGGGTCGCGAATTGAGCCCCGGCCATCAACTCCAAGCGAATTATTGGCAGGGAAAATTTCCGCTCACCAATTTGGAACAGGACGGCTATTTCGCCGTAGCGCCGACAAAAGCATTCCCCGCGAATCCCTATGGTTTGCATGACATGGCGGGAAATGTCGCCTCCTGGTGCGGCGATTGGTACGCGGCCGATGCTTATGGCCAGAGTGTCGTCGGCAAGACCACCGGCCCGGCGACCGGCTCCGAGCGCGTGCTGCGCGGCGGGAGTTGGGCCTCTACGAACGAAAAGGGAGACGGACTGCACGTTGGCGACCGCGATCATGCTCCGCCCGGGGAAACCTCGAATCGCATCGGATTTCGCTGCGCCCGGGACGTTGAATAAGTGTTAGCCACAGAGCGACTGTGTTAAATGTCAAGTAAGGAAACTGATCGGATCAGTGAATTGCCATATTTTTCCAGGGAGTGTTGTTTTTGATCATGTGTTGAGTATGACCAAGAGCTTTCGGATGCAAGCGATCTGGATCGCTTTGAAGGACTTGCCAGCGATGGCGAGCCGCTGGGCGAATGCTTTGATGACCGGATTGAAGCGTCGAGCAGTGAGGGCGGACATGTACAGCAC
>JBGTMM010000559.1:0-2155 GCA_041743635.1 Bythopirellula sp. | reverse complement strand
GCTCAGCCCGTAGCCGCGCCAGTTGGTGCCGAGGATGGTCTGCGTCACCGCGCAGGCCGCTTGTTGGAACTGCAACGGCACGCGGTTGGCGTAACGCAGCACTTCCATGGACTGGCCTTCCGAGATGTTCACGTTCTTCATCGCGGTGAACAGACTTTCCATCTCTTTGGGCTTGAGCTTGTTGGGGGTTTGCCGCGTGCCGATGTTAGCGTTCTTGATGATCTTGTCGGCCCCTTCACCACCGAGGCCGTTGAAGGTGTGCACTAAAAATTGCCGCACGGTTCGGGCATCGGTTTCCTCCAAGAGCTCGAGCAATAAGTCTTTCGTGATGTTCTGGGTCGGTGCGGTGCCGCCGTAGGTAAGCCCCACTTCGATCTGGAAGGGGTTGCCCCGATACACGGACGGTGGCCGCGTGGCCGCCGCGTAGAATTCGCCCGGCACCACCTTGTGTAACCCTTTTAAGATGAGATCCTCGCCGATGGGGCAAATGCAATCGGTCGCCGGGGCGGCAATTTTCGTTTGTTGAATCGCGTGATAAATCGCTTCCGCCTGTTTGCGGTCAACCTTGCGGGTGTTGGTCCGCGTGCTGACTTTGGCCGTTGCGCAAATCTTCTTGGCGACCGCGCCGTTGACGCGGGAAAACTTCGTGCTCAAAAACTCTGCAATTGTCGAGCCAGTTCCTTCCTCCAACATTGCCGCCAGTCGTCCAAGTTCCACGCCATAAGGATGCGGTTTGATTTCCTTCGGCTCGGGGGGCAGCGTCTTGGTCGAGCGCTCGTAGATGTATTCAAAATCGTCGGGATCTTCGTAGTGCAGCGTGATGTGCGGGTTGGCGATTGCTGTTTGCTCCAGATACTCGCCAACGCTCCCGCGACCACGCACAAATTTGGCTTCGAGTTCAATCGTCACGCGCGTGCCGTGCGGGTGCTCGACCCATTCGATGCCGTGCTTCTCGATGGCCACCTTGGCTTTATCACCAGGGGGGATGTCGACCCCTTCGCCGCCGCCGTTGAGAATCCGCGGCTCATTCTTCTTGGTGTCGATTTGAATTTCGTAATAGTGGGCCGGCTTGTTGGCAGCCACTTTGGAAATGATCTTCACTGGCTTGCCGGTGGTCTGCACGCCGTACATGCCCGCCGCGCTGATGCCAATGCCCTGCTGACCGCGACTTTGCCGCAGGCGGTGAAACTTCGAGCCGTAGAGCAGTTTGCCAAAGATCAGCGGAATTTGTTTTTTGAGAATGCCGGGTCCATTGTCTTGAATGCCGACCTTGTAGCGATCCGGGGCGGTTTGTTGGATATGCACCCAAATTTCGGGCAAGATGCCGGCTTCTTCGCAGGCGTCGAGCGAATTGTCGACCGCTTCCTTCACGGTCGTAAGCAGCGCCTTGCGCGGATTGTCGAACCCCAACAGATGGCGGTTCTTGGCGAAGAATTCGCTGACCGAAATATCGCGCTGATTGGCCGCCATCGCCTGCGCGGTGGTGCGGCGTTTGGGCTTCGCCTCGCCATTGGACAGCGCCTCTCCCATGGTTTGGGCATGATCTTCAGCGTCGTCGGTTTCGGCAACCTCCTTGGCTCGAGCGGCGCGCTTTTTGGCCGATCCCGTTATTTTTTTAACGGGCCGCGCGACTTTCTTTTTTGCAGTTGCCAAAGGGGGCTTCTCCGTCAAAACAAACTTGGGTTAGCCGGCATCAACCCGATGCCGCGCCGGGAATTGGCAGGCTCCGATGATAAACTCTGCGGATTAGGGGAATTGTAGCGATTCTCCGGCGGCAAACCCAGGGCATGAGCCCCCGCATTTCGCTTGCAATGCGAATTGTCGCTAGAAGCGGAAAACAAATTCTCATCGTTAGGACCCGCTTTGGCCGAAACCCTTTCTAGGATTGCTGCGATCCAGTCGGCCTTATGCCGATTGAATCCCCGCCGTCCCCACCCCGCAGTCCAATCTTGGTCAGTCGAGACCACCTGCCTGATTGGGCTCAACTAAAACCAACCCCCGACTCGCGCCGAATTTCTTGCCCTGCGTGCAAGCACTTCGCGCGCGAGCTTGGCAGCGCAGGGAGGCGATGCATGGCTATTCGTATTTTCGCCGTCAGCATAGTGGCGTGCTTGGCGGGCAGTCTGTTTGATTGTGCCACCGCAAACGCCGAAGT
>JBGTMM010000558.1:0-4665 GCA_041743635.1 Bythopirellula sp. | reverse complement strand
CGGCGAGCGCGCCTTGCGAACGCATGCCTGGATGCTCCGGCGTGCGACGTTGCCGACAGGCCAGTCCCAAGTCGAGCTGTTCGTCAAACCCGATGATCGCTGGGAGGCGAACGACGTGGCCAGCCTTTGCCCCGAGATCGTCGAGGAGTTAGCCGAATGCTTGCAACTTTAGCCACGCCCTTCGGAGTACCTCAGGGACGTGCCACCCGTACAGCTAGCTGGCGTGGCTGCTGGCACGAACGACTTCGTTAATTGATCTGGTCGCACGGGGTTGTGCTATCTAGAATCCGCCACCCATTTCTAGGCGATGTGCCAGCATGACGTCGAGCTCAGGACGAGTTACGCGCTTGCCATGCATTGCCCGTTCGTTTGTTCCTCTGACAATTTGGTGAGCCATGATCGGACAAGGACGTCCGAGAATGTGGAAGCTCCTCGGCGGCATGTGTGCTGCTCCGCGCGGATGCGGCTGGCTCAATCGAACGGCCTTGGTGTTGCTCATTGCGTTAACAACGCAGTCTTCCAGTTGTCTTGCCGAGGCAACTCTTGCCGAAGACATCACGATCCGCTTGCGCCTCGCTTGGGGTAGCGGCGATCCGGTGAAGCACCGCTGGACGGGACGGATTACTTGCGCGAGCGCCACGCTAACGGAACTGCAACCGCTGGGCATCGAGGCCGACGCCCCCGTCGCGATCCAGTTGCGCGACAACACCCTCACGGTGAATCCCCGCGAAAAGCGCGGGTTCGATGGTTGCGATATTACCGTTCAAGGCCCGGCCGAAGCGCTTTTGCGTTTCGAGTTGCAGTCCGATCAGGCCGGCGCGCCGACGATCGTTGAAGTGCCGCTGGCAAAGCTCCTGCGGGAACAAATTCGCGAACCGATTGATTCGCTCGGCAGCTTTGTGTTGGCTTACCGTTGTCCGGGGGATCGTTTTCGGGTCCTGCCGACGCGGGAGAATCTAATTTTTGGCCCTGGTGAAGTCTGGCCGTTGCGTTTGAAGACAGATTTCGCGGCGGAACTGGCCGATGGTCCCATCGTGGTCGAACTTGCGTTACGCGCCATGGGTTCTGAAACCATTTTGTGGCAATCGAACCAGGTGATTAGTTCGGCTTCTCCTGCGCCCGACCAAGTGGCCTTCGAGGTGGTGTGTCCGGTTGTGGAGGGTGGTTATCGGCTCTCCTTGAGTGCCCGCAATGAAGAGGGATTCGCCAAGCGGCTTGTTCCCGGCCAAGGAAGCAAGCCGTTTGCCTCGCGCGAAATAGACGTGGTTGTGGTGGACCCGGCCGCTAAGTTGCCGCAGCTTGCCGACCACTGGTTGCCTGTGTTGTCGATTGATCCGGCGAACCCGAGTTGGTGGCAAAGCTTTCCCACGTGGGCCCAAGTTTCTCGGCTCACGGGCAAGCCCCCCGAAGCGCTCTCGAACGTGCGTCTGCTCACCCGCACCGATGACGCGAATGGGTATGTCGAGCTTCCTCCTTCTTTAAACGAACAAGACCGGAGTTGGCAAGCGTTTACGCTGCCGGTTCTGGAAGTTGGCGTGCCGCACCTTGTGGAAATTGCCTACCCGCGGAATGAACGCCAACATTTGGGCGTCAGCCTGATTGAGCCCGATGCCGCGGGGCGCGTGATGTCGTCGGTCCTGGATTCGGGCTTCTATGTGGATGACGTCGTCGAGCAAGCGGACGCGCAACCCGGCGCTCACCGCATTGTGTTTTGGCCCCGCAGCCGCAGCCCCCAATTGTTGATTGTCAATCAACATGCCACGCAGCCCGGCGTGTTTGGCCGCATTACGCTTTCACGTCACGATGATGCCAAAAGCAGTCTCGCTATACAACCCGCGAACAAATCCACTACGCGGATGGTCGCTGGCTACATTGCCAAGCCGGTGTTTGCCCAAAATCTTGGTGCCGCCGAAATTCTCGATCCGGCAAGCGGCAGAAGCGTGCAAAGTTGGTCGACGTTTCTCGACGGAGCGCGGCGGCTGACGCAGTACCTCAAGCTCGCAGGTTATAACTCGGCGATGATTTCGGTGGCCGCTGACGGGAGCGCAATCTACCCGAGCGAGTCGCTCCGACCGTCACCACGTTACGACACCGGCATGAGCGTGATGGCAGCGAGTGGACAGGACCCCGTGCGAAAAGACATTTTGGAAATGCTGCTTCGCGTGTGCGACCGCGAAGGAGTGCGCGTGGTGCCAACGTTGCAGATGACTTCGCCGCTGCCACGATTGGAAGCAGCCCAAAACGATAGTGCCGCGCAAACTGCTGGCATTTCATGGATCAAACCCAGCGGCCAAGGGATCGTTGATTCACACTCCGATCAAACCCATGGCTCGTCAAAATACAATTTGCTCGACGACCGCGTGCAGCGGGAAGTGGCGGCGATGGTGCTGGAAATCGTCCACCGCTATGGCAAGCACTCCTCTCTTTCGGGAATCGCTTTGCAACTCGATAGCCGCGGCTACGGCGTATTGCAGGGGCTGGAATGGGGCCTCGACGACCGGACGACGGCCACTTTCACTGCCGATACGGGGATCGAACTTTCGGCCAGCGGTGCGAATCGCTTCCAGCAACGGGCCGCTTTGCTTTTAGACGAACATCGCCTGGCTTGGCAAGAGTGGCGCGTGAAGAAACTCACCCAGTTCTACGCGGCGCTGGCCAAAGACTTGCAAGCTCAGTCCCATGAGTTAAAGCTGATTCTCACCACGGAAAATCTTTTCGCCGACGCCACTCTCGAGCAATCACTCCGCAGCGGCATTTCCCATCCCGGTCGCATAGAAGAATTGCTCGCCGAGCGTGGCATCGACTTGAAACAATTGGCGGCCATCAAAGGAGTGGAAATAACCAACACCAGCCGGCTTGGTTCTCAAGACATTGGTCCTCAAGAGCCTGTTCGAGAAGATATTTTGGACACACTTTCGAACACCGGCGCGGCAAACGGCGCGACCAACATGGTTTTTCATGCGTCGAGGCAGTCGCAGCTCGCGTCGTTCGATGCGAGCAGTCCTTTTGGCGCGGACCGCACTCACTTGGTACTAGCGAACCAATCGACCCCGGCCGGTCCCGCGATTCATCGACCGTTTGTGCCCACCCTGCTGAGCGGGGAATTGGCGAGCGTCATCGAAGGGGGCGAGTGGTTGCCGATGACTTTTGATCCGGCCCACCGCGACTATCTGCGTTCACTCGCCGAGTTGCCAAACCAATCGCACGAATCACAGACCTTGCGGGAGCAGCCGCTGGTGCTGCATGTGCGGAGGTCGGCAAGCGAGACCTATTTGGTCTGTGTGAATGAATCCCCATGGTCCGTGCGAGGCCAAATGGAACTTGAGACTACCGTGGGGACTGCTTGGCAGAAACTAGGCGCGAGCAGCAACGTGGCTGGCGCTAGCCAAGAATTTTCGGGAACGCTCGTCGCCGGTCAATCTTCTTGGCCGCTCACCGTTGCCCCTTATGGTCTTCAGGTCTGGAAATTCGACGACCCCGGCTTGCGAGTGGGGTCATGGCGCGTGTCGACTGACAACGTCATGCGCGACTATCTGGAGCGACGAATTCAAGAAATTGAAACTCGCACCGGCAATCTCAATATCGAGCGTGATTATCCGAAATTGCAAAACCCGGGCTTTGAATTGGAGGAAGAAGCAGCACGCATCTTCGGTTGGCAGCCGCGGAAGGGTGCTCAAGGCTCCGTGGAACTCGAGACCTCCACGATTCGCAGCGGCGCTCGGTCGGTGAGGCTCAAAAGTGAGGACTCGGTCGGTGTGGCCTTGCAAAGTCATTTGTTTCCCACGCCCGCGACCGGCATGTTGGTCGTCGGCGTGCAAGTGCTGGCTGAGCAAGTGGCGGAAAATGCCCGCTTCACGATTGCCGTGGAAGCCGAGGAAAACGGCCAGAATTACCGGCGGGTGCGGACTTTTGCTAGTACGTCACTGCAAAATCAGTGGACGCCGCTGGAATTTGTTGTGAACGATTTGCCCGTGGGAGGCGCGAGCCAGGTTCGCGTGCAGTTCCATGTTACCGGCGCGGCGAACGTGGTGCTCGATGACGTGGCCCTCTGCGATTTACGTTTCGACGATCAGCGCCGCAGCGAGCTTGTGAAACGAGTGTTCGCCGCCAAGACGGCGCTCGAAGAAGATCAGGTCGTCGATTGCCTGCGACTCTTGAACGAGTATTGGTCTCGGTATCTAGTGGAATACGTCCCGCCGCTGGTGCGAGAACCGGCGCTCGCCAAGCAGCCCAGTGTCGAAACCCCAACCGAGGGGAGATCAAAAGTCGGCGGCCGCTTACGTGGTCTTGTGCCAAGAATTTGGCGCTAAGGTGGCACGAGTCTCCGACTCGTAAATGCAATGCTGGAGTAAATACCGCAAACTGACAAGAACTGCTTTACTATTCGGAGTGGTCGTGTTAAGATGGCGGGGCAGATTCATTTCTCTTGCAGGTCCCGGAACCTTGCATTTGGCTGCTGTAAATCGCTATTCGATTCTGCACCGAGGATTGATGTTCATCGATAGATCACGTCATTGCCGCCAACAAACTAGTGCACAGTCACAGCTAAAAGTTCGGGTTGGCTTGGTTCGGGAATTCGGGGAGACTTCCGATAACACGGAGGTATCCCATGAACAAGAAGTATATTGTGCGGTTGTCGGCGCAGGAACGCCGAACTTTGCGTGA
>JBGTMM010000557.1:0-6896 GCA_041743635.1 Bythopirellula sp. | reverse complement strand
TCCTTGGGGACGTTTATGCCGACAACCAGCCAATCTTGATCGGCTTTTACTCCCAGGAATTGGAGCATGTCGAGCGGACCGAGCGAACCCCCCTCGGGCACGGCAACCCCTCCGGCATCGAGGACGGGAGCGAAAAACGCGCTTAATTTCTTCTGCAAAAACTCACGGCGCTGCGCGGAGAGCGTGGATACGATCTCCACGTCCGCGCTGCGCTTGAGGTAGTACTCGCCGAACTCATTCTTCACAAGCTCATAGCGGACCGTTGCCGTGGTGGGTTCGGTGAATTTCTCGCCATCAACTTCCAGCGCGGAAATGTGCAGGGCGAACTGCAATTGATTCGGCGCGGGGATTCGCAATTCCAGCGGACGGGGCTTCGACGCGATGATCGCCCAACGCGGGGCACGGGCATGCACCATCAGCTCGAGCGGCAAGGTGGGTTGCAAGACCTTTGCGTATCTCATGAAATACTCGTCGGTAAACGTCTTTCCCGCCATGATCGTTTCCATCATGTTGTTGAGGAACGACACATGCATGCGGAAGCGCACATCGCCCTCGGCGAAATCCAGCGGACAGGGCGTCGCCGCGCCAAACTGCTCACGACGCTGCGACATCATGTTCGCCGCCACGAAATCCGTGGTGGATGCCGTGCCGTGGAAATAGGGCGCCGCGCCTTCGCGCACAACAGGGGCAAACACTTCGCCGAATTCGCTCGCGTTGTTCTGCATCCGTGCGATTTCCGCGCGGATCTCGTCGATGGCGATCTCAACGTTTTCGTCCATTTCCGTTTCCAGCAACTCAACGGCTTTCGCACGGGCGCGAGAACTCATATATGATTTGTTCGCGGGGTCGTTGATCCGCCGCTCGCCCATGCGACGCACGAAATTGTTGCTGGCCCTAATGTTCGTCACCCGGGTCCGCACTTGCGGCTTGACCATCGTAATTCCCAAGGCGATGCCCGCCGGATCAAAAGTCACCGGCTTGCTTGCCAACATCGGCCCGCTGGTGCGTAAATTAAAAGTGACCGGGCCGGCATCGGCATGGCAAATGGAATCGACTTGACCCTTGTAGATAATGTTGAGTTCGGCTTGCTCTTGATTGGGCACCAATTCGAGCGATATCGTGCCGACGGTGTGAGCCGTGCCGCTGACCCGCACGCTGCGAGGGATTTGGAAGCGCCGGGTCGGTGGTGCTTCGCTGCGGTCGTAAACTGGCAGGGTTCGTTCGACCTCGGGGCTTTGCGTGGACATGAAGTTGGTCACCAGATTCTTGCCCACTAAAATTTGCGCGTTGGGCTGTGAAAGCAACTTTCGCAGTGCCACGGTTTCGACGGGGAGTTGGCGCACGCGCTCGAACCAACCGAACGTGCGACCTAATGCCGCGGCGTTGGCGTCGGTGGGATCTTCGATTAGTTCGGCGATTTGTTGGCGAGCGAGGTTGACTTGCCGAGCGAAATGAGCTTGCAAATCGTGCTGCGACAGCGTGTAGGCCGCGTCGAGATAGGCGTCGGTTTTTTCGCGGAGCTTGGCATAAAACGGCAGTTCCAGACCTTTGCGGTTGGAGTACAGCCATCGGCGGGCCAGTTCGATTTCCGCGAGTTTAATCGCGTCGAGCGGCACGAGATTCTTTTCCAAAAGCGCCCAGTGAATGTGTTCTTTCCAAGGGTCCGCGTAGGCAGAGCCTTGCGCCTCGAGCGCCGCGCCGACAACCTGCATTTCCGCACGCAGCGCATCTTGCGTGTCGTAGAACCACGACTCTGGTGGGGGAACGAAGCGGTTTTCCGCCTCGTTGAGCAGGGCCAATGGTTCGGTTTCCTGCCCCCGGAGGGAGGATGGGTCGAAGATCAGTGCGCAGCCAACAGTGAGAAGCAGCGAGCTTCGCGCGAGCTCCCGAGCCAAGGTGCAAAACATAGCTGTAGTTTCCAAGCGGCGAGCTGGTGGGAGTTTCCCCCACTCCAGCGATTACTGGTCGCCAAACGAGCAAAATCTCTGCTCGTTCAGCCACCATGTGAGTTCCTCCGCTATCAACTGCGCGATGTCTGAATCTCGGCAGTCGTCTCCTTTGGGGTCAGTGCGAACTGGCCAATCCGGCACACGCCATGCGTGAGTCTACGTCATGCTGCAAAAATTCAACTCAAGTCAAAAACTTTGCACTTCCCATGCCGTATGCTTCCATGTCGCAGATTGCCGACCCCGCAAAGTGAGCGGTTGTTTTCCTGTGAAAACGTAGGTCGCGAACCCGCACAAAATGTCAGTTGCCTAAAGATGAACCACGCTGCCGAGAAATTTCCAATTGCCTGCAAGTTGCGATCGCTGAAGTTCGCAACGCTTGTAACGATTGTGACGCTGTTGTTCGCGGAAACACTGTCGGCCGCTACGCCGGTGCTGACAGGTCGCTGGGGCGATACGCGCATGCCCGAGCAGTTGACTTACAACTACGCCACGAAAAAGAACCAGGTACTGGTTGTGGTAACATTCTCGACGCAATGCCCCCTGGTGCGGCGGTTGGTGCCGAATCTCAATGAATTACAGAAGCAATACGACACCGAGGGGGTTCAATTCATCGCGCTCTTCACGAACGGCAATGACGAATTGCCGAAGATCGCGGAATATGCGCTCGACACCGAGTTGATCTTTCCGGTCTTCAAGGACGACGAGGCCAATCCGTGGCACGAAGCATTGGGGCTGACCACCACTCCCCAGGTCATCGTGCTCGACACCCGCGAGGGATTTGATCCGGTGAAGGTGGTGTATCGCGGCCAGGTGAATGGCATGTGGTTTGGCGGAGGCAGTTCCGCAGGCAAGCAGAATTACTTGGCGGATGCCTTGGCGAGCTTCGTCAAAGGGGAGAAGCCGGTGCTCGGCGAAACCGCCGCTTCGGGTTGTGCGATTGCCAAGAAAACGGTCCGCGATCTGAGCAAGTATGCGGGCGTGACTTATCACAAAGAGATTTCTCGGCTTCTCGAAGAGAACTGCGTGAGTTGCCATCGCGCGGGTGAGGCGGGAGCGGAGTTATTCAGCGCATTCGATTCGTACGAAACCGTGGCGGCGATGAGCGAAGTCATGCTCAGCCGCATTGAGCAGCGGATCATGCCCCCCTGGCATGGGATCACCGACGAAGCGAATGGCCTCGGCGGATTTCAGCACGACGCGCGCTTGAGCGATGAGCAAATCAACACGTTTCGCGCTTGGGTCGCGGCGGAATGCCCTGTCGGTGATCCCGCCGACGCCCCCGCGGCGCGAGAGTGGCCCAGCGCCGACGCATGGGCCATCGGCACGCCCGACTTTGTGTACGAGATGGAGGAGCCGTATGTCGTGCCACGGTTCCGTCTGGATGAATACCAGTTCTATCGCATCAAAGCCAACTATCCCGAAGACCGCTATATCCAAGCCATTGAATTGAAGCCGGGCAACAAGGCCATCGTGCATCACATCGGCGCGATCGTCGGCCCACATAGTGACAAGCAACTTGAAGCCACGAAGGCGATGTTCGAGCTGTACGGCCTCACCGGGGACAAGGTGAAAAAGATCGGCGATTACATTGCCGGCGACCCATTCAATGCCCGCACCTACCCGGAAGGTTACGCCCTCAAACTTCCCGCGGGACACGATATTTTCTTCGAGATGCACTACACGCCGACCGGCAAGGAAGAGATCGCCGACATTTCGCGGATGAGCATCAAATGGGCGACGCAGAAACCGCAGCACGTGCTCGAGACCAAGGTGTTCAATCGCAAAGACATCCGCCTGCGTCCGCACGACATGCACTACGAGAAGGCAAATTACTATCAGTTCCCGACGGACGTGTTAATCTATGCGTTGGCACCACACATGCATTATCGGGGCAAAGACTTTGCCTTGTACAAAGCCACGAATCCCGGCACGGCGGAAGAAAAGCGCGAGCTGATCATCAAAGTTCCCGCGTATGATTTCAACTGGCAGCGGACTTTCGAATTCGTCAATCCCATCCGCCTCCAGGCGGGGGATGCCCTGTACTCGGTAACGCATTTCGACAATTCGCACTATAACCCAAATAATCCCGACCCTGAGAAGCTGGTGCGTTTTGGCTTGAAGTCGGAGCAGGAAATGCTCAACCTGCGGGTGAAGTACGAGGAAGTGAGTTTTGGCGCGGCGTATTAATGGTCAAAGTGCTCGATGATACTCCTAGCAATGGTGGATCTAGCAGCACCAAGTTTGTGCGAAAGCAGGAGTTACGGGCGGGGTGCGTTTAGATTTCCTGTTTGACTAAAAGAGGCATGCGTTCGTGTCGAGTCATTACTTCGTAGTAGTGGCTAGCCGGCTGCGTGAGCATATAAACGTGGGGCTTTCGCTGTTCATCGTGAACCACGACTCCCTCCAGGCCTTCGTTGATTTGGAACCATACAGATTTCTCTAGCCCAAAGTCGGCAGGAATGATTATCTTTTGAGGTTTCAGCCAACGCCACTTGCCTGCCTCGATACTCTCTAAGCGACACCACCCAGTGGCTGGCAGTTTTGATACTTTCGCGCCGCCGCGATTGCCCCATTCATAAATTTTCAGTTGGCCATCATGGATCACCGGAAGTTCGACCACGGGATCAGTATACATGAAGTGCAATTCCTCTTGGGAATCGCTACTCCGCCTAACAATGCGTCGAGCGAGTTCATATTCCTCGAATAGTTCTTGCTTCATGCGGGCTTTAAGAATCGAGATACCCTTGCACATAATTTAACCTCAAAAACAACTCTTGCCGTAGATGTCGCAAATATCGTATTCATTGGCTGAGTCGCCGTACACCTCTCGTAAGGGAAGCGTGGCCCCACTGCGCAGTGCGAACCGGCCCACCGTATTATTGATTCGATGCTTAATGTCGATCAGTTGGTGTTGCTCGAAAAGACTGCGTTGTCGGTTAGCCACGGGCCGCAAGCTGTCCGCGATGACGTGCATGTAATGAACATGGGCCGAGCGGGGCTGCCAGACTTGAGGGAGCAAATGCAGAGCGGCTTCGAGCAATGCCTCAAAGTCCGCCCGACTTCCCAGCAAGCTACTCCGTAGCGATCGTTCCGGCGCGTCGGTAAAGAGCAGCGTAAGAATCAGGCGGTCGCAGCAGATTCGATAATAGCTTAGTGCCTCGACTAACCGTTCGACGTTGCGCACGACAAACGCTTGGATACGTTGGGGATCGCAACTCGCCTTACCGATGCTGCCACCGCGGGAAACAAATTTGTGGTCGGGTCGGATCATTTGCAAGGGTATCACGGGCGAGCCATTGAGTTCCCACCAGAGGTCCTCGCCGCGTTTGGTGAGCAGCCAGCGGATGAAGGCCCGGTCTGCGTTGGCGAATTGCTCACAGGTGTGAATGCCATGGTCGGCAAGGTGTCTGGCACTGCGCTGCGCGATTCCCGTGATGTCGGTCACGGGACGGTTGCGAAGTAAAACCAATCGCTCGGCGTCGTCAGTGACCACGCCACAGCCATGAGGTTTCAACGAATCCGAAATCAATTTGGCGAGAGTCTTCGTGGGGGCGATGCCAATCGACACGGGGACACCCACCCGTTGAAGTAGGTCGTGCTGCAATTGCCGAGCGAAAGCATCCGTGGTTTCGGTGGTCACAAAAAATTGTTCGTCAATCGAATAAAATTCAACCAGTGAACTGTTCTCTTGCACGATGGCCAGCATCTTCCGCGAGAGCATTTCATACCAACGGAAGTCACGCTTAATGAATACGGCGTGGGGACAGCGCGGCGTGGCTTCCCAGATCGGCATCCCAGTGGGAACGCCGGCGGCTTTGAGCTCGTACGACTTCGCGATGATACAAGCGCCATGGTTGCCGAGCACGCCAACGGGCATCCCTTTGAGGTGCGGATAGCGGACCCGTTCGGCGGAAACGTAGAAACAGTCTGCATCAACGTGGCCAATCATGTCATTAAGTATACTATCCAGATGTACACTATGCCACTCGTTTGGAACTTTCCCACATTTTTTGGGCAATCAGGAGAAGAGAGCCTAAGGGGAATCGCAAAAGCAGAGAAGCAGCCAGAAATAGCGACGTCGACGGGGCTCGAACCCGCAACCTCCGGATCGACAGTCCGGTGCTCTAACCAATTGAGCTACGACGCCGTATTCATTGAAAGCAGCGTTTGCTGGCAAATGCGCCCTGTCCTCAAGTTGTCCATGGCATAGGGTGCGACTTTATCGGCAAACGAGACTCGAAAATATACTGCCAGCAGCGAAAACTGGCAAGGGGGTTGGGAACGCGACCTGCCGCTGGCGCGGCAGGCTTAAGGACGTGAGATCGCTTCATTTGCCCGGGAGTTGCCAGACCGCGCTGTCGGCGGTGGGTTGGGCGAGCCGCGCTTCGGCGATTCGGTGGGCGAGCGCCTCGACCGCCGTGTCGTCCGGATAATCCTCGGCCATTTTAATCACCAAATCGCCGGCAAGCGAGAGATTCTTGCTCTCGAGCGCCCCCAAAACTTCTTGGTAACGCGTGCAATGCTCTGGCCAATCAGGCGGGGCTGGGGAAATCAATTCGTGGAGGTCGAGCGATTGTTCGATGTTCACCACTTTCACGCGCGCGAGCCGCCGCGACGTGAACGGCTGCGAAAGACCTGCGAGGGTCGTGCTGGTGACCAAACATTCCGTGCCGAGATACTTGGTGGCCCCTTGCACTCGGCTGGCGATGTTCACGGTATCGCCGAGCGGTCCGTATTTGAATTTTTGCTTCGAGCCGGTGTTCCCCACGCGCGCGACCCCTGAGTTGATGCCGACTCCCAAACGCACTTCCCGCCCCAGTTCACGCTTCCAGCGATTATTGATTTCGGGCAATATGCCAATCATTTTCAGCGCCGCGCGGCAGGCCAAGTCGGCGTGATCTGCCTGGGCGATTGGGGCGCCCCACATCGCCATCAATTCGTCGCCCA
>JBGTMM010000556.1:0-7015 GCA_041743635.1 Bythopirellula sp. | reverse complement strand
TCGGAAAACCGCGGCAAGAGTGCCGAGCTCAAGCAAGCGGTCATCAAGAAACTTGCCTATCCATGCTTGCTAATAACGCTCGGCAGCGGATTATTGACCTTCTTATTGATGTATGTCGTGCCGGTGTTCGAGGAAACGTATGAAAATGCCAAAGTGCCGTTACCGCTAATTACGCGGCTACTGATCAAGTTTTCGGGGATAGTGCAGGCCTATGGGCCGTACGTGGTGGGGATCGTCATTCTCACCGCAGCCACCGTGCAACAATTGCGTAAGCGAGAAGAATTCGCCGTGCTCATGGATCGGGCAATACTCCGGGTACCGGTTATGGGTAAATGGATTCGCGACATGGCGGTCTTGCAATTAATGGAAGTGCTCCATAGCCTGATGGCCGCCGGATATAATTTGGCAGAGGCGGTCCGCGAGACGGCCCAATCCGTCCGGAATCGTGCGGTCCGCCAAGGAGTTCGCGATTTGCAGATTGCAATCAATCGTGGCGAACGCTTCAGTCGTGAACTTGAGCGGCACGAAGACATGTTTCCGCCCATTGTGAATCAATTGGTGATTGTAGGTGAGAGCACCGGTCAGCTCACGCGTGCCACGAAAGATATTTGCGACTATCTGCGACACGAAATCGAGCGTAAGACGAGCCTCTTGGTAGGGGCGCTCGAACCGATTTTGACGATCGGTCTCGCCAGTGCGATTGCAGTCGTGCTACTGGCAATTTATCTGCCCATGTTCGATATGGTGAACACGATTAGCAAATAATTGACATCGATGGGGACCACGATTGTGATAAGGGCTTTACGACGTTACGGTGGTTTCTCCCTTGTGGAACTGATGGGCGTCCTGGCCATTCTTGGGCTGCTAGCCAGTGTCGTTCTTCCTCGCGTGCTGGGCAGTGACGAAAGCGCCAAAAGTGCCGCTTGTGCGACGCACAAGGGCGATATCGAAATCCAGGCCGAATTGTGGATGCACAACACAGGCTCTTGGCCGGCTGGTAATCTCGGCAATATCGGTGCGGACATCAATTACTTTCCCGCAGGCCTGCCAACTTGCCCAGTGGACGGCACTGCCTACACCATTGATCCCCTCAAGGGAAGGGTTTCTGGGCATATCCATTAAAACTGAGAATTATTTTCACGCGCACCGATTTGTAACCTACGTTTCGATAGCGAGCGGTAAAACGCAGTCAATCCGGCAAGAAATTGCATCACAACATAAGTCCCAGTTTGAGGAGTACCAGACCATGAAGTCGCGGAACCAAAGCAAGACGGGTGGTTTTTCGCTGCTTGAATTGTTGGCTGTCGTGACGATTCTCGGTATCATTGCCGCGATCATCATTCCACGCGTGACAGTTTCGAGCGACACTGCCAAGCAGCGCGTAAGAGACCATCACAAGGCGACGATCAACGCCGCCGTGGAGCGCTACTACATCGATAACAATTCTTGGCCCGCCGCCGACCTCTCAGACATCGGTGCCGACGTCAATTACTTCCCTGATGGCATTCCAACCAATCCGGTCGATGACAGTGCCTACTCCTTGAATACCACGACCCACCGTGTGAACTAGCATCGGGAAAGATTGACCCCATGAAGGGTTGCTACAAAAAAACGCTTCACATAGCTCGTCGCACTCCGGTGCGACGAGCTATGAGTTTTTTGGAGCTGGCCGTTGTCGTGGCGATTGTCGGCATGCTGACGGTTGCAGCGGTCACCTCGTTCGGAAGCTCGACGCTTAGTAATGGCGGTGCGGAGGGCTTTGTGCGGAAGCTCTCGTTGGCTTTGATCCATGCGCGTCGAGCCACCATTTCCACGGGCGAAAATCACTATGTGCAATTTTCGCCCGCGGCAGCCAATGCCACGAGCTTTGTGCTCTACCGCCGGACCGCCGGCGGAGACATCCCGGTCGATGTGTCACGTCCCGTGCCCCCAGACATCACATTGAGCTCTTCCCATGCCGCACTTGAGTTCGACTTCGATGGAGCCTCTCTGGCGAGTTATTCCATTGACGTGACGGGTGACCAGCGCAGCTGGAACCTCGCCGTCATGACTGTCACCGGCAGTGTATCGGTTACGGAAACAACGCCTTAGTCGCTTTGGATTGGTTTTCTGCGGGTTGTAGGAAATAACCACCGCTCCAAGACAAGTATCATAACCTATCTTTTCCTAGAAGTTAGCATGACCTCCTCCGCAGAATGCAGTGTCAATCGAGGTTTCGATAAGTTCCATGTCAAGACTTGCCGTCATTGCAAACTCGATTCGAAGTCGGCAAAGTAGCGCGCGTTCGCAGCGCGGAGCGTTCTCAATGTTGGAAATGGTGATGGCGGCGACACTGGTGACGGGAACCTTGGTGCCGACGATGGCAGTCATGCGCGAGGCGATGGCCAAGAGCCGGGACCTTAACCGCCGAAATTTGCTATCGAACTACGCGGTCAGCGTACTTGAATCGCAGGCCGCGACAGCTATGACGAATTGGACGAGTGCCACGACCGCCGGAAACTTTACCGCCGATGGTCATGTTCAAATTCGTTATAACGTTACCCGCTCAGATGATCCCGCAAGTGGGGGAATAACGGGCCAATTAATGCACATCCAAGTCACAGTTTTTGACGACGCTGATAATGACTCGACAGCCGATGCAACCGAACTGAGCGTGCTCTACCGGACAAAAGTTGCCCGTTTGCAATCTTATGAAGATGAAGAATAACAAGCATCACAATCGTGGATTTACGCTGCTGGAGCTCATGGTCACGACGGCCATGTTAGCGGTGTTGACGACTGCCACGATGGTGTTAGTAAGGACGTCGTACTCTGCTTGGAACCGGCATGAACATGATCAAGAAGTTCGCCAGGCGGGAATCGCCGTCCTGCGGCACATCGTGCGGCATGTTCGGCAGGCAACCTCCGTGTCGGCCATATCCAGCGGCTCCGACAATTCTGGAACACTCTCGATTTTGACCACCAGCGGCCAGACTTTGGTGTGGGATCACGATGCGGGAACCAATCGCGTTCTCTTTGGAATCACGACCGCGAATCAATTGCTCGCGACGGGAATCGAGGAACTCAACTTTGTTGGTCTCCGCACTGACGGCACCACGCTTACTACAGACGTTGGGTTAGTTCATTCGATTCGAGCGACGGCCAAAGTGCAACTGAACCGTCCTTCAGGCACGGAAGTGGTGACTGCGTCCTGTCAGGGATGGCTACGGGCATGGTGATAAAAATGGACAGAATCCAAACCAATCATAAAGATCGTGAATCGCGTCGCGGAGCCGCGCTCGTGTTTTGCATGTTTATCCTCACGATGATTACGCTCATGGTGGTGAATGTACTCGATACAACCACGCTCGAGCTCTCAGCGTTGCGAAACACCTTGGATTACGAACGTGCTTTGTATCTCGCCAACGCTGGGGTGCATCATATCGCCGCGACGATCGAGGCCGACAATAGTTGGCGAGGAACCGTCACTGACGGAACCTATCCCGCCGATAACACTTACATTGCCGAGGCCGTGGATGGGCCAAATTCCACGATTATTGTCACCTCGAACGGCGTGGCCGGCGACGTGAGCCGCAACTTGCAAGCAATTTTCGAACTCTAAACCTGATAGCAGTTTCCATGTCCGACAGACGAACCAAAAACGAACGACGTGAGCGCCTTGAACGGCGGCGGCCTCGTGAGCGCCGTAAGAAAGCAGACAATCGCATTGTCGTGATTGAACTGGCCGAATCCGACTTGCGGGTTGCGATTCTGCAACGAGGTGCCGATGGCAATGCCGATCAAGTCGAAGCGATGATCCTCCCTTGGCGACAGGAAGCAACCTCGCCCAATACCGAACAGGGTTTGATCGAGTTCACAGCCGCTTTGCGAACATTGGTCGAAAAACATGCGCTTGCAGGCTGCCAAGTTCGCTTTGTGTTAGGCGGACGCTACTGTGTGACAAAGGCAATCTTGGGTTCGACCGAAGAAGTGCGGACTGAGTTGCAGCAACTTCAGCAGCGGAGTCAATTGTACTTGCTGTTGGGAACTGGTGAGAAAGTCACGGTCAGCAATTCCAAGCTGCTTGACGCCCGGCATTCCTATGCGGTGGCTTCGGTCTGCCATGCCAAAACTCTTGAGACGCTTTACGAAGCCAGTGAACGCACCGGGTTGCATATTGAATCCATCGAACCGGCGTTGGTCGCGAATAGCCGCGCTGTTAGCCGCCTGCAGAACGCTCCCGACGTTCCAATATTATTAATCCACTTGGATCACGCGACCGTGGAAATCGGTGTTTCGCACAGAGGACGCTTGCTGTTGGAATATCGACCAGGATCTTGTGAGACACCCGAAGAGCTGGTGGAAGTCGTGCGAACTCACTTTGGCCGCTTGGAACGACATGTGGGACGGTTGCTGGGCGAAGCGTCGCCTAAACTACGGCGTATTTATCTCAGCGGCGCGCAAAGCGAAGTGGAAAACGCCCTGCGAGCCCTCTCCAATGTTCGTGAGGTGGAAACTCAAATTGTTTTACCGGCGGAAATCCAATCGACGTGGCAACTCGCCGAGGGAATTAAAGACCCAGCCATCGTTCCCGCACTTGGCGCAATGTTGGGCACATATTTACCCCCCGGAGAATCGGACGCCCCCAATTTCATGGATCACATCACGGCTGTCAGTCGAGAACCTCTCAAACCGATACTTTTCAAGAACCTGTTGCCAATTGCCGCGGTATTATTGGTGGCGTTCGGGATCGCTATCATGAATTTTCATCAGCAACAAAGTATTGATGGGCTTCATGCACAGATCGACGAATTGGCGGTCGCTCAGGCTCGTGCTCGGGAATTGCAGTTGAAGCAAGTAGCAACTCAGACCAAGCTAGCACAACTCAACAAGCTAGCGGCCCAACTCGTCATGCCGCCCACCGCGGAGGTGTTGCGGCGAATCGCTCACTGTATGCCCAGCGACGTGTGGGTGAACTCATTGAGCTACGAGGATGAAAATTCGCTAGCACTGAAGGGATCGAGTTTCCTCGAAACGGGCGTGTTTGACTTTGTGCGCTGGCTGGAACAGACGCCCGGTTTTGATAATGTGGCCCTACGCGGCACCAAGAGTGGCCAGTCCAACGCAGGTCCCACAGTGGATTTCGAAGTTGAGCTTAATCTGGTCGATCCTGATGCCCCAGCCATGGAGCTAGCCCGTCATGAATGAGTCCATAATCCGGAAATTATGCGAAAGCCCCCACCGCAAGCTAATCGTTTCAATCGTTACAATCCTCGTTGGTCTGGGGGTGCTAACTCCGTTGGTCGATGAGTATTTTGACAATAAAGAGAGTTGTAGGGCTCTTGCCAAAGAATTGGAAAATGCACGGCAGACCGCGGAACAACTTCCCAGCTTGGAGAAACAAGTTGCCTCAGTGGTCGATGAGCTGGGAATTTTGGAGGGGCGCTCAGTCTCGGAAGATACAGTCAGCGCATATCGCACTCGTTTAGTGGACATGATCCGCGAATCGAGTTGCCAGATTCGCCGGCTCGATTTGGCTCAGCCAATTCGCCGGCCTTGGAAAGAAGGAGACAGCCCGCTTCAAGCAGGTAATAAGAGCGAATCGTCAGGGAAGGCGACCCACTTTTCCTTGGAGCGCCGCGGCATCCAACTTTCGGTCAACGGCAAGACCCACGATATTTACAGTTTGTTGGAACGATTGCAAGAAGACACCACCTTGGCCCATCCCGAGCGGCTACAAATCCACTCGGATGGACAACATGGTGAAACGGTAATAATGGAACTGGAAATGCTGCTCTTCGCTTTGAGTAGACAAAGTTCTTGAGACGTACATAAGTTACGGAACACGATGCACCTGTGTCAGGGAGGACACATGCCTACGAGTAGCGCGAGTCGATTACTGCGCTCGGCCGGCCGGCAACTGGCATGCCTTTGCGTGGCGTGCTGCGGTCTGCAGGTCTCGTTCTGCAAACCCGTTGAAGTCGCAGCTCAAGAACCGGCGCTAGTTGCCTCCGTTGTCCAGCCAAAAACACTTATCCCACTGCAGCAAGCTTTGGACACTCGCGGTGATCTGTCGCTGCAAAACACAACAATTCAGAAGGCCTTGTTTACGATTGGGGCCACTTGGAACGTGAACATCGTCGTCGGCAAGGAGGTCGACGGCACAGTAAGTTGTATCTACACCCAGGCACCGCTGCGTGAGGTGCTCGATGCCATTTTACTCGCCAACGGCTACAGCTACCGGCCCGTAGGGCAAAGCTTGGTTGTGCAAAAGGCGCAAGAAGTCGGCAGTGCCAATCCGCTATTTCAGTCCGCAGCGATTGCCATCACCCATAGCAACTTGCAGGAAGTCGTGGAAGGCGCTCGGCTGCTGCTCAGCAGCCAGGGACAATTGCAGTCGATGGAGTCGGCCAACAGCATTTTGGTCGTTGACTTCGCCGACCGTGTGGAATCGATCCGTGGTTTCGTTGAGCAAATGGATGCCGCCGCCGCGCTATCAACCGGTGGCATTCCCTCCGAATCGTACAAGCGCCTGCAGGTGGCCTACTTCCACACGCAGTATATTCCCGTCGACAACGCTAAACCGCCTTTGTCCGCAGTGCTGAGTTCGACCGGTAAATTAGCCACCATGCCGGCGGAAAATCGCCTCGTCGTGGTCGATTACACGTCGAATATCGACATGGTGCGGCGAGTCCTCGAAAAAATCGACCGCCCACGTCCGCAGGTTCGCATAACGGGTTTAATTTACGACATCAGTTTGCAAGATGTCGAGCAGTTGGGGTTGAACTGGAACAATGCCGGAACCGGAAGCGCCCCAGGAACCAATGGCGCGGGCGCGGAGCAGTTTCTACAAGTTAAGGCTGACGCATCGACCCCCCTCCAAACTGGTTTTTCCGGCGGTGCCCTCACGGTCAGAAGTCTCAACGACAAAATTGATCTCAAAACCGTAGCACAGTTCCTGCAAAATGCCAAAGATGCGCGATTGCTCGCTGATCCTAATGTGACCGTCGAAGAAAATGAAACAGCCATAATGAGC
>JBGTMM010000555.1:0-4795 GCA_041743635.1 Bythopirellula sp. | reverse complement strand
TTCCACGCCAACGGAATCCGCGCGGACCAACGCCGATGACGTTTGCGAGGCCAGTTGCGAACGGGTCAAACAATCGCTGCGGAGCCTGGAAGAATTCAGTAAAGTCACGGCACCGGACGTAGCTGCGAAGTTCGAAAACATTCGTTATCGCTGGTATACGCTTGAAAAGGTTGTCACGTATCTCTCGCAACGTAGAGGTTCGGCACTTGAAACTGCGAAATTATGCGTGCTGGTAAGCGGTTCTTTCACCGCAGACTTGGTTGACGCAATAACCATGGCCAGAGTTGGCATGATTCAGATTCGCGACAAGCAGTTGGATGACCGGCAGATGATGGAGCGTGTCGGTTTCTTATGTGGAATTGCTCGTAGTCATTGGAATATACCTGTGGGGCCTATCACTTTTGCACCTTTGATTATTGTTAATGACCGTGTTGATGTAGCTGCCGCGACAGATGCCGATGGCGTTCATTTGGGGCAAGAAGATTTGCCCGTGCGAGAAGCTCGCCGCATTTTGGGTCCACGCAAAATCATTGGCATCTCGACACACAACATCGAACAGGCCCGCGTGGCCGTGCTTGAGGGGGCCAACTACATCGGCGTCGGCCCGACATTTCCCTCGACGACCAAAAGCTTCGACAATTTCCCCGGCACGTCGCTACTCAAACAAGTGGCCGAGGAGATTTCGCTCCCCGCGTTCGCCATCGGGGGGATCACGCTTGGGAATCTGCCCGAAGTGCTGACGACGGGCATCAAGCGGGTGGCGATCAGTGGTGCGGTTGAGAAGGCGGAAGAGCCGGGTGAGGCAGTGCGAGCCTTCTTGAAACAATTGGCGGATATCACCGCCTGCTGAAGCAGGCTCGCCAACTCAACTGCTTGTGCGGTATGATGAATCCTTCCTTCATTCCGCAATCCGAAATCCGCATTCCGAACTACTCATGCTTCACGCTGTTATTATGGCCGGTGGCACCGGCACTCGTTTTTGGCCCGCCAGCCGCGCGGCTTCCCCCAAGCAGCTTTTATCGCTCGTGGGCAAGGCGACGATGATCCGCCAGACCTATGACCGGCTCGACGGCTTGGTCCGCCCCGAGCAGGCCCTCATTGTCACCAATCATCGGTTGGTTGAGCCAATCAAAGCGCAACTTCCCGAACTCCCCGCCACGCAGATCGTTGGCGAACCTTGCAAGCGTGACACGGCCCCCTGCATCGGCCTCGCCGCGCTGCTGGTGAGCCGCAACGATCCTGATGCCACGATGGTGGTGATGCCCGCCGATCATGTGATTCGCTCCAGCGACCGTTTTCAAGCGGCGGTGCGTCAGGCGGTGGAGCTTGTCGAAAAACGGCCCAAGCGAATCGTCACCTTCGGCATTCAACCGAGCTACGCGGCGGAGATTTTTGGTTACATCCAACGCGGGGCGGCCATCGACAGCCGCGGCGATGCAGCCCCGGCTTACACCGTAAAGCGATTCCGCGAAAAGCCGAATGCCGCCACGGCCGCCGAGTACGTCGCCTCGGGCGATTTTTTCTGGAACTCTGGAATTTTCATTTGGAAAGCGAAGACGATTCTCGACGCCCTCGCCGAGCGTCAGCCGTTGATGCTCGAACACCTCAATAAAATCGTTGCCGCATGGGGCACCGACAAGCAGACGCAAGTCTTCAATGAAGAGTTTGCCGCCATCGAAGGCATCTCGATCGACTATGCCGTGATGGAACAAGCTCAGGACGTCGCCGTGATTGTGGCCCCCTACGACTGGGACGATCTGGGAAGCTGGCTGTCGCTGGCGAGGCTGTTGGGGACCGACAAAGATGAAAACACCATCGTCGGCAAGCACTTGGGCATGAATACTAAGGGTTCGATCATCCGCTCGACCAACGATCACTTGGTCGTCACGCTCGGACTCAAGGATTGCCTCATCGTGCATACCCTCGATGCGACTCTGGTGGCCAACAAGAACGACGAAGAATCAATCCGCAACATCGTCAAGCAACTCGAACAGCGTGGCATGACGGAGTATTTGTAAGAGTTTTGCCCGCGAATGGCGCGAATGAACGCGAATAAGAAGGATGTTAGGAAAAGTTAATATTCTATCTAGTTTTTGAATTAAATTCATTCGCGTTTATTCGCGCCATTCGCGGGCCGAATTCTTTATTTTAACTTTGCTATGACAAACACTCCCACAGGTCGCATCGCTGGGATTGACTTTGGCACGGTGCGGATTGGCATTGCCACGGCTGATCTGGAAACGGCGATCGCCTCGCCCTTCGAGACATACACTCGCCGCAGCCCCGCACTCGACGCCGAATATTTTCGCAACCTGGCCAAAGAAGAACGGTTCGTGCGTTTCGTCGTCGGACTGCCCGTGCATCTCAGCGGCCACGACAGTCAGAAATCGCAGGAGACCCGCCAGTTCGGCCAGTGGCTTCACGAGCTCACGCAAGTACCGGTCGATTATTTTGACGAACGCTATACCTCGGTTGAAGCGGAAGAGATTTTGAGCCACGCTAATTTCACGAAGAAACGCCGCAAGGCCCGCATCGACCAGCTCGCCGCGCAAATCATGCTGACGGCCTACCTGGAAGCCGGCGCGCGCGATCAGCAATCGCCGCAGGGTTTGGAATGAGCAAGCTCATTGTCGGCTGCGGGTACTTGGGGATGCGCGTCGCGAAATTGTCGCGAGACGCGGGCGAAAAAGTTCACGTCATCACCCGCGGCGAGGAACGTGCCAGGGAATTCGCGGCGCAAGGATTGCATCCGTTGGTTGCCAACATTCTCGATAAGCAATCTCTCGCCAACTTGCCGCTGGTCGATACCGTGTTGTTTGCCGTGGGTTATGATCGCACCTCCAAGGCAGCAATAGAAGACGTGTACAACTTCGGTTTGGCCAACGTAATTGAAGCCCTTCCCGCCGGCACTGGCCGCGTGATCTACATCAGCACGACCGGGGTCTACGGCCCCGCGGGTGGAGATTTGGTCGACGAAGCGACTTTTCCCGCACCGCAGCGCGCGGGTGGCCGGGCTTCCCACCTAGCTGAGTTGACGCTGGCGGAGCATCGGCTGGGCCAACATTCGGTGATTTTGCGATTGGCAGGTATCTATGGACCTCACCGAATTCCCTACATCGACAAACTCCGCGCGGGAGCGCCACTCGCCGTGCCGAGCGACGGTTGGTTGAATCTGATTCACGTTGACGATGCGGCGGCGATTGTCTTAGCCTCTGAAAAATGGGCCGTTGCGAATCCCAAAATCGATGGCCCAGAAATTTTTTGCGTGAGCGACGGCCAGCCGGTGGTGCGCGGCGACTACTATCGTGAAATCGCGCGGCTCATTGGCGCGGCTCAGCCGCAATTCGTCGCCCCCGAGCCCGACACACCTGCAGCCGAGCGAGCGCGGAGCGACAAGCGCATCTCGAATCGCAAATTGATGAATAACTTCGAAGTGAAACTGCGATATCCCAGTTATCGCGAGGGCCTCGCCGCGATTCTGAATGCTGCCGAATAACCGTGAAACTTATTGAGAATGAATATCGTTTAGCGATTGTTGAGTCGGAATTTTTCAGCCGGTTGCATACCCAGCGGGCAGCCCCTTAGAATCCGATTGGCGGTTTTACCGTGATCGCCCGGTTTGTTTCTGTTCGCGGAGACGCCGATCTGGCCCCCTGCGATTTTCCTCCGTACCCGGCAGTCGATCATGCTTGAGCGGACCCCGTTGTTTCCCCACATCATCGAGCTCAACCATCAGGCCCGCCGCCGCATAAGCTGCTGCGTCTACCTGATTTACGATGAGAACGAGTGGGTGCTGTTCGACATCGGCTATGAAGACGCCGTGGACGATTGCATCGACCTGATCCGTGAAATGGATTTCCCCTTCAGCAAGTGCAAGACTCTCATTGCCTCGCACGCCGACGTGGATCACATCCAGGGGCTTGCCAAGGCGAAGCAAATTCTCAAAACCACTGTCACCTGCCACCCATTGTCAGCCCCGCACCTGGAAACCGGCGATAAGGTAGCCACGTTCGCCGAGATTGCCGCCCAGAATATCCACATGGAGATGCCGGCGGTCACGATTGAACTCAAAGTCAACGACGGCGACATCATCCAGGTGGGCAACCAAGAGCTTGAAGTTTGGCACACCCCTGGTCACACCGACGGCCAGCTTTCGCTGCGGCTGGGGAATATCCTGCTCTCGGGCGACAACCTGTTCCGCGACGGCTGCGTGGGGGCCATCGATGCCCACCATGGCAGCAGCATCCCCGACTTCATCAAGTCGCTCACACGGATTCGCCAGAGCGACGTCGAGTGGCTCCTCCCCAGCCACGGCCCTGCCTTCCGCAAGGACAACGCCCTCATCGACCGCACCATCGCCCGGCTCGAAGGCTATTTGCACATGGCCGACTTCGGCACCTGTGCCCTCGATTGGCCGTTGATGGACGAATGGGAACGCGAATTGGTCGCGGGGAAACAGCCGAGCTAGCGGTGCTTCCACCAAAAAAGTCGCAGCCGCTAAGCCGCAAGCGCCTGGCCGCTTGCGGCCTAGCGAACGGTTGTGCCAATTCTGCCGGTTGTGACGGATATTCCCTCAACCTGCCATTTGCCCAGTGCCGATTCTAAATCGTGAACAACAACGTCGCGGCGCTCTTGCCGTGGCGTCCCGCTACCCGCATACCTTCGAGGGGGGAATTCGATGGTTCGCCGGATCCTATTCGCCGTTTGCTGCGCCGGGGCACTCGCCTGTTGCGCGGCCGATTCCAACACCGCCAGCGCTCAGCAAGCCTATGGCCGTTCTTGGGGCCAAACCTAC
>JBGTMM010000554.1:0-6356 GCA_041743635.1 Bythopirellula sp. | reverse complement strand
AATAGCCGCGATTCAACGAATCGCAGGGACCGGCGATTCGTTGAATCGCGGCTATATCAGAAGAGAGGAAAGGAGTTTCCCCATGAATTCCCGCAAGAAATTTACAAAACGCGGAGCATTTACTTTGATCGAAGTGCTGCTCGTGTTGATTATCTTGGTGATCTTGGCGTCGCTGGCCGTCAATCAATTCGGTGGAGTGAAAGAACGCGCAAATATCGACGCCGCGAAGTCGCAAATTGGCCTGGTGAAGAGCAGCATCGAAATGTATCGACTGCACACCAACAAATATCCCACGAAGCTCGACGAACTTTGGCAAGAACCGGGCGATTCGTCGCTTGCCGAAAAATGGTCGGGGCCCTATTTGGAAACATTGAAGGAAGACCCGTGGGGCAACGAGTATCAATACACGGCCGAGGGCAAGAAGAACTCCGGCAAATACGATTTCTGGTCGATGGGTCCCGATGGCAAGAACGGCTCGGAAGACGACATCGGCAATTGGGAAGCAGAAAGCTAAGCCGTGCCAAATGCTCGCCGCGCGCTAACGCTGTTTGAAGTGCTGCTGGTTCTGGTGCTGCTGGTGATTGTCGGCAGCCTGACGATGCCGCTCTTTGAAGGGGGCTTTGCGTCGGTGCGATTGAAGCGGGCGACGGATCAAGTCCTTACCGCTTGGTCGGAGACGCGCGCTCGCGCCATAGAGACGGGCGAGATTCAGCAGTTCCGTTTTCAGAGCGAATCGGGGAACTATCGCAGCGAGCCGTGGTATCCCGAGGAATCGCTGCCGACCATTGAGGAACCGGCGACGCCTGTTGCCGACGTCGTGCTGCCCGAGCAAGTTGTGTTCGTCGAGGGGAACGTGCAGGTCTTTGAGCCGACCGCCGGGCCGCAGGTCACGCCGATGGGGCAGGGGGGCACCGGTATTTGGTCGAGTCCGATCCTTTTCTTTCCCGATGGTTCCACCTCGGCGGCGACCGTGCTGCTCAGGAACGAGAAGCAAATCTTCCAACGGGCGACGCTGCGGGCGCTGACCGGCACGGGCCGCGCGAGCGAGTTGCTGTCGCGGGAAGAAGCCGAGCGGAGGCAATTTCAATGAGCGCCATCATGCGAAAAGATCCAACGCTCGCGCGTGGTGAAGCCGGCTTCACGCTTTTGGAAGTGATTTTGGCGCTCGCGATTTTGGCCGGCTCGGTAGCTGTGCTCGGAGAACTCATGGGAATCGCGGGCCGCCACGCCCGTGAAGTACAAGCTGAAACGCAGGCTCAACTGTTCGCCGCATCGGTGATGGATGAAATGCTGGCTGGGCTTACCGAGGTGGCGCAAGTTTCCGCCCAGCCCCTGGACACGACCGACACGGTGCCTTGGATTTATAGCGTGAATATCAGCACGACGACCATCGTGGGACTTTCCTCGATTGAAGTAATTGTCGAACAAGACTTGGAGCCGCAGTTCAATCCCGTGCGCTATCGGCTGGTGTGCTATTACTCCGCGCCTGCGACCACGAATGCCACTGGCACGGGAGACACGAGTGGATAGCGATATATCAAAAGAAGAATTTTGCCCTAGCCGGATCGCCACGCGATCCGGGAAGAATCCCGGAGGACGTTGTCCTCCGGCTAAGGAACATTGCTTTGCGGGCTTCACGCTTTTAGAAGTGGTGCTTGCCATCGGTTTGTGCGGGGCGGTGATGGCGCTGTTGGCCACGGCGATTGATTTGTACCTTGTGCGGGTGGACACGAGCCGCATGCAGGTGGAAACCGCGCAACTTGCGCGGACGCTGCTCACGACGATTGCCGACGATCTGCGCGCGGCGAGGTATTCCGCGGCGGAGATCGGTGGACCGCCGATGGCTGGCGCGGGGTCAGAGGGCGAAACCGCAAGCGTTGGGGCTGGGAGTTCGAGCGATCTCGGCATTTATGGCACGCTCACGGAGTTGCGGATTGATCGCGCGGCGCGGAGTTGGCTGCAAGTCACCGTTCCGGCCGGGGAAGTGACCGTCGACGCCGATCCGCACAACATGCCCCGGACGGTGGAGTACTTTTTTGAAGAAGGCCGCGTGATGACAATCGCTGATCTAGCGGCGGGAGGCGTGAGTGATGAGACGAATCTAGCTGGGCACACGGGACTTTATTGCCGGAAGACACCGACTGCCGCGATGTCTTTTTCAATATCTGCGACAAGCGGTGGAGGTGCGCGGGCGGAGAGTCAGGAACCGGCTGAGTTGTTGGCTCCCGAGGCGGTGCAAATCGCGTTCATGTATTCCGATGGGGTGCAGTGGTACGAGGAGTGGGATTCCACTGCTCGGCAAAACTTGCCCGCGGCGGTCGAAATCAAGGTGTCGCTCTTTAGCGACGTGCTGGGAGCGGAGCCGGCTGAGCGAGAGTTGGATGAAGAAGCCCGTCGCCGCGATCCGACGCGTTGGGTCGAGCATCGGCTGGTCGTGCGCATTCCAAAAATTGACGAACCGCAAGAATTGACTGGGCCATCATCGCCGAGCGCCGAGCAATCTCCGCCACAAGGAGATCCCAATGCCGGCTGATCGCGTACAACGTGACGGCAGCATTCTGCTGCTGGTCTTGATGTCGATTGTCATCATGTCGCTGGCGACGGCGACGTATCTGGTGCTGATGCGGAACGAGCACAGGGCCACGCACAATGCGGGTCAACAACTGCAAGCACGGTTGCTCACCGAATCGGGGGTTGCGTATTTGTGCCTGTTTCTCGATCAAAGCGATGCGCTCATCACGCAGCAGGGCGGCTTATTAACCAACTCCAGCAAGATGCAGGGGATTCTCGTCGCCGATGATTTGAATCTGGAATCGCGCGGACGGTTCACGGTGTTTGCGTCCGATGTGGTGCAGGGCTATTACTCGGGGGTGCGCTATGGGCTGGAAGATGAGTCGAGCAAGCTGAATCTCAATCTGCTCGCCCAGGATGAAGGGGATGAAGCCGCGGCGCGGAATCGGCTGTTGTTTATCCCTGGCATGACGCAAGAGATAGCCGACGCGATGCTCGATTGGATCGACGCCGACAATCAGCCGCGTGCTTTCGGGGCGGAAGACAGTTATTACCAGGGATTGAGCCCGGCGTATCAACCGCGGAACAGCCCGCTACAATCCTTGAGTGAATTGTTGCAGGTCCGTGGCGTGACGCTGGAATTGCTGTACGGCCTCGACGCGAATCGCAATTTCTTGGTTGACCAAGGGGAACAATCGCGGGGAGTGCTCTTGCAACTCGACAACTCACTCGGACAACTTAATCGGGGTTTGTCGGCGTATTTTACCGTTTATGCGGCTGAGCGGGTTTTGAACCCGACCGGCACTGCGAAGGTGAATATTAACAATTCCGATTTGCGCACCCTGCAAACGCAGTTGCAGCAAGTGATTGATGCCGAAGCCGCGAATTTCATCATCGCCTATCGCCAATTCGGCCCCGCGCAAGGCGAAAACAGCGGCACGGGTAGCGGCACGAGCGCGGCATCGCTCACGCTCGATCTGGATAAGGAAGCCTCGACGGATATCAATTCGCTCCTGGATTTGGTCGGGGCGCGGGTTTCCGTCGAAGAGAATTCCGATGGCGAAGAGCCGAGTCCAGCAACGGGGCCAACGCCGCCCGGTGCGGAAGCTCAAATCGTCGAATCCCCCTGGCAGGACGGCGCGGCGTTGTATAGCGGCGTGTTCTTGGACTTGCTCGACAAGCTCACCACGACCGAAGAGCCGGCGCGCGGTGGCCGCATCAACATCAACCTCGCCACGCGTCCGGTGCTGCTCACCGTGCCGAATCTCACGGAGATTCAGGCCGACCAGATTCTTACCATGCGCGAGCCGGTGGTGGATCGGCAAACGGGAGCGCAACGGCATGCGATCTGGCTCTTGGCCAATGGTGTGGTGACGCTTGAAGAAATGAAGCTGCTCGACCCATTCCTTACCACCGGCGGCGACGTGTACAGCGGGCAGATCATGGGATTCTTCGATGGGCAACCGGCGACCGCGAGGGCTCAAGTATTTTTTGATCGCACCAGTACCACGACGTTGCTCGTGGGGTGGGAAGATTTAAGCCCCTTGGGCCCTGGTTTTACGCCTGCTGAGCTTGGCGCGCAAGTGGTTGAGCCGTGAGAGAGTTGTTTCGCTCCGTCCTTGTTTTGTGGATAGAATGGAACTTCCAGCCGCAGGCGGTATCCGGCGGTTCGCAGAGGGATCAACCGCCGGCTACCGCCTGCGGCTATGAGTTTTCGGGTCATATGTCACGAGTTATTGTTATTCAACTGAATTCGCATGAGATTCGCGCGGTGGTGGCGCGCGAGGAAAGCGCTCGGCTGCACATCGAGGCCGTGGTTGCGGTGCCGATTGAGGGGGCCGATCTTACGGCCGCGGAGCGCAAATTTGCCGCGGCGCTCGAAGCTCATCATTCGCAGAAGGCGCGAGTGCTGATGGCGGTGCCTTCGTCGGCCATCAAGTGGCAGTATCTTTCAGTTCCACCATGCCCGCCGGAAGACTTGCCGGCGCTCGTGACCTTGCAGCTCGATTTGGAATCCTCCCGCGACGAGGAAGCGATCGGCTACGACGTCCTCCCTTTTGCCGGGAGCGAGGACAAGCCGCAGCGTGTGCTGGGAATGATTTTGAAGGTGGCCGATCTGGCGCGAGTGCGGAATTTTACTCGCATTGCCGGAATGAAATTTGAGCATTTGGTCCCCTTGGCACTCGGTTGGCCCGCACTGGGAGAGGCACTCAGTACACCCGACAGCGCGACGCAAGTTTTCATGGCGGTTCACAATAAAGAAGCCACGATCTGGGCCGTGAATGCTGGAGAGTTGGCACTGTTGCGACAGGTGCAGCTTGCCGAGGCCTTGGTCAGCGAATCCGCAGGCGCAGGGGTCGCCGCTCAGTTACGCCGCACGCTTTTGAGTTTGTCCCAAGAGGGGATTGCCACCGATGCGGCTAAGATCGTGCTCATGGGCGAGCCGAGGCTCGCGGTGGAAAAGCTGGGCGAGAGTTTACGCAGACAATTTTCGCAACCAATCCAAACACTTAAGCTGCCGGCCGACGTCGCGATCCCCGATGCTGGCAAATCACAGCCAGCCGAGCTGTTGCCGCTGTTGGGCATCGCCTGGCAAGCGGCGCGATCGCAACCGCCGCGGTTCGACTTTTTGCATCCGCGCAAGTCCCCCGAGGCAAAATCCAATCGTCGCACACTGGTCCTTGGTGGGGTGGCGGCTGCCTTGCTGGCCGCGCTAATCGGTTGGCAAGGATATGCGAATCTCAACGAGCCGCTGTGGACCACCGAAAAGCTCGAGGGCGAACTGGCCACGCTTAACCAGGAACTTGAGCCGCTCGAGGCCGAGCAGCGGGATGCGGCGCGCATTCGCGATTGGCTGGCGGCCTCGCCGAATTTACTCACCGAGCTGGCGGCCGTGGGTGAAGATTGGCGGCCCCAGCCATTGGATTCGCCGGAATTCTCGCTGCCGAACGACGGGGTGCTCAAACGGTTCGATCTGACAAATCGGCGACTTGTGCTCACGGGAAACGTCGCGAGCAGTGCCGCCGTGCAGTCGTTGGAAAACCGTTTGCGGGACAACGGCCATCGCGTGCGTCGTGAACAAAGCGTCCCCATTACCGACGGCGGGCAGTATCCTTGGCAGGTGGAGATTGTCGTCGACGTGGTGGATGCCGGCACCGCGGAGGGTCAGCCATGACGCAACGTGAAAAAATTCTCGCCGGTGCCGTGGGACTGATGGTCGTCACCTGGTTCGGCTCGTCGGCGCTGACCCGCTATCGTGACGCCGTGGAAACGAATCGGACGAAGCTCCGCGATGCCGAGCAGCAAGTCAGCCAAGCCCGCACCGCTAAACTGCGCGGCCAACGTGCCATGACCAAATTGAGGCGGTGGCAAAAGCAGTCGCTCCCCACGAACGCCGACATTGCCAATTCGCTTTACCAGGATTGGTTGCATAAGCAGCTCACCGAGGCGGGACTGAAAGTCGCCGACATCAAGAGTTCCGCGGGCTTGCGTGGGCCGAATGATCGAACCCAGGAATTCACGTTCGCGGTCACGGCGTCGGGCCAAATGTCGCAGTTGGTCGATTTCCTGTCGCGGTTCTATCGGGCCGGGCATCTGCAGCGCATTTCGCGGGCCTCTCTCTCACCAGCGAAAGAGGGAAACGATCTGGCGATTTCGCTGACCGTCGAAGCGATGTCGATGCGCGATTCACCACGGGCTGACGCCCTGAGTGACTTGGAGAGCAACTTACCGCTACCGTCGCTCGCGGAATTGCAGACAGCAATTGCCAAGCGCGATCTCTTCTCTTCCGCATCTGCTAGCAAGCCAGTAAATGACGCGGATCAGGCCTTTGTGTCGGGGATGAC
>JBGTMM010000553.1:0-15534 GCA_041743635.1 Bythopirellula sp. | reverse complement strand
AGAGCAACGACGCGAAGGTGTCCTCGGGGGCGTGCGTGCCGATGGCGGCGGCAATCTCGCGGGTGACGCTTTCGCGTTGGACGCGGAGCTTGTGGGCCTGTTGTTGCTCTTCGATTACGCGGCGATAGGCGACTTCGTCCTCGCAAGCGGCGGCGTGGAACAAGGCCTCCCGGCGACGGCGGAGGAGAGCCACGGTGCGGCGGTGTTCGCCCTCTTGGGCTCTGAGTTCCTTAGCTCGTTCGAAGAGTTGCACGCGACGTTCCACGTCGGCGAGTTGCTTGCGGCGCTCGGCGACGAGGTGCTCGAGCTGATCGATAGCCGACGCGAGTTGTACGGCTTGTTCCGTTGGTTTTGCCGATTCTGGTTTTTTGTGGGCAAGCACGCAGCCGACTTCGAGAGCGAGATCGTGGATGCGGCGGGTGACGGCGGCGTGTTCGCGTTGCCGGGCGACAATTTCCTCACGGCGTAAGGTGACGCGATCTTCCAAATCGCCGAGCGCGGCAAAGCGTTCGGCCACGGCGGCGAAACGCAGCGGGTCAAGCTTTTCGGAAATCCCCAGGCCAACGAGTTTGGTCCGCCACGCGGCGGCGGCTTTCTCGAACTGAGCCCGCGCTTGTTCGAGCCGCGACTGGGCGGTCGAAACTTCGTGCCCGGCCCGTTTGCGTTGGGCTTCAACGGGCAGCACGTTTTCGAGTTCCGCGAGATGCTTTTCCGCGGCTTGCAGTCGCAGCACGACCGACCCGTCGGTCAGCGGCAACTCGGCGTCGAGGACTTCTTTATCTTTCTCGGCCTCTTCCCGCTGGCGAGTGAGCGATTCCATCTGTCGTTGGCAGGCGTCGAGTTTGTCGGCGGCGGCGTCTTCGGTGAAGAATTTGAAAATAAACATGAACACAGTGGCCCCGAGGCCGCCGAGCGCGATGATGCTGCCGAAATCCCCCAACGGATTGTTGGGAACCCACAACCACAGACCCACCAAGAGCGACCCCAACACCACCGCGGCGAGCGTCCAGCCGAACAGCCAGAGCGGCATCACTTGGTCTTCCAAGAGTTCATGGCTTTGGTGTTCGAGGTCGATTTCATGGCTGCGAGCTTGTTCGAGCCGCTGTTCAACCTGCAAGCGGCGACGGAGCTGGGCGACCAGATCACTCGCTTCCTGCAAATCCATCGGCAGGCCGTGCGACTCACCACCGACAATGGCCGAGTCGATGCGAACCTTGAGCGAGCGTTCGTTCTCGGTCAGGGCGTCAACTTCCTTGCTGGCGGAATCGACTTTTTTCTGCGCCGATTGAATGTCTTCGAGCAGCGGTTCCAGGTTCTCGAATTCGGCGGAAGTGAACTGCTTAAGATGCTCGCTTTTGGTGATGCCCAAGAGGGATGCGAGCCGCTCCTGTTCGTTGGCGAACCGCTTGTGGATATCCTTGGCCTCGGTATCTAGGTCATCGATTTGTCGATCCAAGGAAATGAGCCAATCGCGTTGTTCGCCGAGGGCGTCGATCCGCGCGGCGTTTTGCACCAAGAGTTCGTTGATTCCCAGCCGCTCGGTTTCTTCGCGGAGTTGACGGCGTTGGCCTTCGAGAATGTCGGCCTCGCGTTGGTGTTCCTCGACCTTGCGATTGAGGGCGTCGAGACGGGCGCCGGCATCGTCTGGGAGTTGGAACGTGGCACTGAATTGCTGGAGCTGCGAGGTGAGCTTCGCGCGGCGTCGCCAATTTTCCTTGAGGCTGACGGCGATCTCGATGGTGCGGGCACGGCGTTCATGCTCGGCGACTTTCGCTTCCTGGGCGAGAATTTCGGCGTCGAGTTCTTCGATGCGAATCGCCAGTTGCGACCAGCGGCGATTCTGCTGCGAGAGTTGACTGATCTCGCCCCGCAAGACTTCGCGGCGTGTTAGGAGCTGCGCAATGAGCGAATCTTGTTCACGTCCCGAGAGCAAATTCTTGCGCGTTGTGCGGAGGCCTTGGATCACGTCGTACAAACTCACCCGATCGAGGCCGGAGGTGAGCCGGTAAAGCCACTCGGCGGCTTGGGTGTCGCTGAGGGTGGCAAGTTGCTGGATTTCGCCGAGGCCGAGGGCGAAGACGTTTTCGTAAGTTTTTTCATCGACGCCGGCCAAGGCGTCGCGCAGGAGTCGGTCGCCACTGGCGTGGCCCGTTTCGTCGACAACCGTGACGAGCCCGAGATCATCGTGACCGCGGTCGGCAATGCGGGTGACGTGCAGCGACTGGCCCTCCTCGACGATGCGGAGCGAACCACCGGGGCGGCCACCATTGAGCGGCGGGAGATACCGGCCGCGGCGCTTGGGTGAGACGCCGTAAAGCACGCCGCGCATGAACTGCATGAGCGTGGTCGTGCCGGCCTCGTTGGGGCCGTAAAACGCGGTGAGCTGCGGCGAGAGGCCACCGAGCTTGAGGTCGTGCCAAACGCCAAAGCCGTCGATGTGAATTTCGGTAATTTTCATGATTGTTCCTGCGGTTCGTTAAACCGTAAATCAACGTCATTCTGAGGGGAGTTGCACGACCCGAAGAATTTGGGTTCATCCTTCATACGCACAAGAATACTTCCATGGGAGTAACCTAGGTTCTTCAGTCGCTAAAGCTCCTTCAGAATGACATTATCTAGTGAGCACTTCTTCGCCGTCCATGAGGTCGACGCCCAGTTTCGATGCGGCCCAGAGGAGTTGGGCGCGGTCCTCGGGGGTGATGGTCGCCACTGAGGCAAACTGCGTCTCGCGGAATTCCGCGGGGAGGAATTCCTCGAGCGCGAGGTCAATCGTGGGGTCTTCTTCCAGCTTGCGGAAATCGCGGAGCAAATCGCCCATGATGGTTTCTTCGTCGACCCACTCCTGCGGCACGTCGAGCGGCGAATCGCACTCGATGGCCACCGTCCAGACGCCCGGTTTCACTTTCGCAAAACGTTCGCGGAGGACTTCGACTATCTTGTCGCTGATGCCGCCGGTGCGAATGTGATTCAGCACCCCACCGCGCCCGGTGATTTGCCAGGTGACCAACAGTTCGCTGCCATGGTGTTTGGTTTGCAGCTTGCCGATGCGTTCTTCAATTTGTTGGAGCAGTGCGTCTTCGTCAGTGCCGGCGGTGATTTCCACTTCCTCGGTGAGCCAGCGCAAGGCATCCGTGGCAACAAAGTTGGTTTTCACATGGCCCGCGTCATCGACATAGATCACCGTGCAACCGCGCGGGCCGGTTTCGTCGGGATCGCGGCCTTGGGGCGTACCGCAGTAGTGGGCGATCCCCGGCGATTGGTCGACGGTTTGCCGTTGATGTTGACCGCCGAGGGCCATGTAATCGACGCGGTCCCCCTCCGCGCCGGCGGAAGCCGCCGTGCCGTAGGCCACGCCGACCGTGAACAAGCCAAGGGCATCGCGATGAAAGCCGCGGTCGTCGGGAGCCACGCCGGGGGTGCGGCTGATTCCCTGAATCCGCGCGACAGGCTGGCCGTCGCGAGTGAGATCGATGTTTTCCACGCGACCGACAGGAAAAATGTGGACATTCGGCGGCAGCTTGGCACAGGCAGGCCAGGTGTCGGGGGCATCCACTTCGCCGCATGCCCAGTAGACGGGAATCTTGTGGTCGGCGAGCCGCTGGAACTGATCGCGGAGGAAAACCACCGCGCGGGGGCCGGCGAGTTCACTGTTTAATAAGTCTCCCGCGAGGAGCAGGGCGTCGGCATTCTCGGCCAGCGCGGCTTCAAACACCTGCCGAGCGGCGGCGAAAGGGGCTTCGAGAAATAGCTCGCGCAGGCCGGCCGGGACCTCGGCGACGCCTCCCAACGGGCGTTCCAGGTGAAAATCGCTGGCGTGAACAAAACGAAGCGGGTGCTGCGGCATCGGTGCCTCCTTGCGGCCGACGGAAAATTCTAGATTATGGCCGTGCGACACGTTGTGTCGCGGGTGGGCGACACGTTGAAACACGGCGGGGGCTGAGTCTACCCCGAATTGCCGATTTCACCAACTTCAGCTTTAGTTCCGTGGGGTAGGCATTCTTGCTGCCTTGAGAAAGCTTGACAGGCTGGAAGCCTATCCCACTGTGGCTCTAACTTGACAAGACCCGCTGTCGTGAGGCAGAATCCGCCCCTACAATTAAAGCCAGGCCAATTAAAGGCCCGGCAGGACACGAGTTAGGTCGTGAGGCCGAACATGGGTTACGTTGAGATTGTCTGAAAACGATAGGTGGCGAGAGATGGGTGTGGGATTGCTAGCATCGCGAGAGTTGGCCGACGCGGACTGTGTTGCTTCAGAAGAGGGCGAGGCTTGGAAATGGAACATAGCGCCGTCGCGTTTGGTCGCGGAGTTGGACGATCCGTTTGACGATTTTGATGATGATGACTTTGACGATGATTTCGACGACGACTTCGAGGAAGATTGGGAAGATGATCTCAAAGAAGACGAGGAATTTCCCGACACCTTTGACAACGACAGCGACGCGGACGACGACAGCGCCGCGCCGTTCAGCGATGACCCCGACTTTGATGAGGAATGATAAGGAAATGACCAATGACCAATGAAAATTCAATGTCCAATTCTATTTCATTAGTCATTTGGTCCTTGGTCATTGGGCATTCTTATAGCAGTATCGCGTGCCGGAATTCTTAAGGTCGTTGTTACTGTCTCAGTTTCACAATTGACCCCTCGGATGCGATGTTTCCCACGATTGATAAAAGTGAGGGTTTTCCGCAGCGCGAGTTGGCCGTCGGTGCGTTTTGGAAAGAGCGCGAGATCTATGCCAAGTCTTTGGCGGCGCGTTCCGGCGCGCCGGAATTCGTATTCTACGAAGGCCCCCCCACGGCCAATGGCATGCCGCACCCGGGGCATTGCCTCACCCGAGCGATCAAGGATTTGTTCCCCCGCTATAAAACGATGCGGGGTTTTCGCTGCGAGCGCAAGGCGGGTTGGGACACGCATGGGCTGCCCGTCGAGGTGGAAGTCTGCAAGGAGATGGGCATCCACTCGAAGGAAGAGATCGAAGCCTTTGGCATTGAACCGTTCATTCAGAAATGCCAACAAAGCGTCTGGCGGTATATGCAGGAGTGGCGGCGGCTGACCGAGCGGATCGGCTTTTGGGTCGATCTCGACGCGGCGTATGTCACTTATCACCAAAGCTACGTCGAGAGCGTCTGGTGGAGCCTCAAGACGCTGTTCGATCGCGGGCTGCTGTACCGTGGGCACAAGATCGTCTGGTGGTGGGCTCAGGGAGGCACCGCCCTCTCGGCGGGCGAAGTGGGGCAGGGCTATCGGCAGGTGGCCGATCCGAGTGTGTATGTGGAATTTGTTCTGCTCGACGATCAGGGCAAGCGAACCGATCAATCGCTGTTAGTTTGGACAACGACGCCGTGGACGCTGCCGAGTAATCAATTTGCGGCTGTCAATCCAGATATCGAGTACTCTTATGTCTGCGAAGATGTGGGAAGCCTTGTTTCCGAGCAAGTAATCATCGCGTCGGACCTTGTAGAATCATTTGCGGCGAAGCTAAAGCGACCACTTGTAATTGCCAAGACTTGTCTCGGCAAAGACTTGCTCGGTAAGCGGTATGAGCCGCCATTTGATTCGTACTTCAATCTTGAATCGAGTTCGGAATGGCGGGTAATTGAGGCTGATTTTGTGACAACCGATAGCGGAACTGGACTTGTCCATATCGCTCCCGCTTTTGGTGAGGACGACTTTAATGTACTAATGCATGAACAAGGGAAGTATGCAAAAGACGAAGGTCCAAGACTCATTAACTGCGTTGGACCCGACGGCAAGTTTACGGATGAAGCTCCTAAATTCGTTCGTGGTCGCTGGGTGAAAGACTGCGACAAGGATATTATCCGCGATCTGAAAACGCGTGGGTTGTTGTACCATCAAGAGCAGTACCTGCACGATTACCCCTTCTGCTGGCGGGCTGAGGAAGATCCGCTAATTCAGTATCCGCGGGAGAGTTGGTTTATTCGCACGACCGAGTACAAGGACCAAATGCTGGCCAACAATGCCAAGATCAATTGGCTGCCTGAACATATTCGCGATGGTCGTTTCGGGAAGTTTTTGGAATCGAATGTTGATTGGGCACTCTCGCGGGAGAGGTACTGGGGGACGCCGTTGCCGATTTGGGTTTGTAGCGAGACGGGGCAGATGGAGGCGGTGGGGAGTTATGAGGAGTTGCTCGCTAAGCCGCAAGCGGCGGGGATGGAGGTTTGGGAGGCGGCAAAGGAGGCGAATCCGGAACTCGCCGATGATTTGCGGATTCATAAGCCGTACATCGATGCGGTGACGTATGCGTCGGCGTTTGCCGAAGGTGCGCGGATGGAGCGCGTGTCGGAGGTAATCGACTGTTGGTACGACAGCGGGGCGATGCCGTTCGCGCAATGGGGTTATCGAGGCGAGCCGGAAGCGTCAGCGCCCGGAGTTGCAGACAAATTCTTTTCGCAGTTTCCTGCTGACTTTATTAGCGAAGCGATCGATCAGACCCGTGGGTGGTTTTATAGCCAACTTGCCATTAGCACATTGCTATTTGGCCCCAACCCGCCCGCTACTGCATTGTCAGAATCGGGGGGCTCGCCTTTCCCCCATCCTTTCCGCAACTGCATCGTCCTCGGTCTCATGCTCGGCGAGGATGGGCAGAAGATGTCCAAAAGCAAGCGGAACTATCGCGAGCCGAATGAAATCTTCGACAAGTACGGGGCCGACGCGCTACGGTGGTATTTGTTCGCCAACCAACCGCCGTGGACTTCGATTCGTTACAGCGAGGAAGCGATCAAGGACAGCATCCCCGAGTTTTTGCTGCGATTGTGGAATGTGTATAGCTTCTTCACGATCTATGCAAATATCGATGGGTTTGATCCGGCGGGGGAAATGGGAAAGGGGGAAGGGGGAACTTCGCTCGACGCTTGCGGTTTCGCCACGGCGGAATCCTACCGCCCCCTGGCGGAGCGGAATGAATTGGATCGTTGGGTGCTGGGTGAACTTCAAGCCACGTGCGCCGCGGTTGTGGAGCGGATGGATGCTTTCGACAACTATGGGGCGTGTCAGGCGATCACCGCGTTTGTTGATGGGCTTTCCAATTGGTACGTCCGGCGGAGTCGGGATCGTTATTGGGCAAAAGAAACTCGCAGTGCCGACAAGCTTGACGCGTATTGGACGCTCTATGAATGCTTAATCACAACGAGCAAATTGATCGCCCCGTTCGTGCCATTTCTAGCGGAGAAATTGTGGCAAGATTTGGCGGTCGTTGTGTTTGGTGATGCTGTTCCTGAGAGCGTGCACCTTTGCGATTTCCCGGTTGGGGATGCGAAGATTGACAAAGCCCTTGCCGAGCAGATGGATTTAGTACGGCTCGTTTCCTCGCTCGGCCGGCAAGCGCGTAGCGCGGCGGAGCTTAAGGTGCGGCAGCCGCTCGCCAAGGTGGAAGTCATTCTGGCCGACACGACACATCGCCAATGGCTCGAAGATCATGCGGGGGTGATCGCCGAGGAACTTAACGTGAAAGCGGTCGAGTTTACCGACACGCCAGAAAAGTACGTGGATCACGAAGTGTTGCCGAATTTCAAATTGCTGGGCCCGAAACTGGGCAAGTTGATGCCGAAGGTGAAGGGCGTGCTTGCCCAACAGAGCGGCTCGGAACTCTTGGCCAACATTCGCGATAACGGCCAGATCGATATCGTGATTGACGGTCAAGCCGTTGCGCTGAAAGCTGAAGAAGTTGAAATTCGCATTCAAGCCAAGGTGGGTTGGACCTCGGCGAACGATAAAGGGGTGGTCGTGGTTTTGGCCACGGAGATCACCGAGGAGTTGTTGGCCGAGGGATGGATGCGAGATTTGGTGCGAGTGATTCAAGATCAACGCAAGGAAGTCGGCTGTGATTTCACGGATCGTATTGAACTCGCCGTTGTGAGTGAGTCCCCCAAGTTTCAAAAGGCCGTCGAAAATTTCCGTGATTATGTGATGATGGAGACGCTGGCGGGCAAACTGCAAATGACCCCGCTTGAAAGTAGCCCCCTTTCGTCGACTAAGATTGGCGATGCCAACGTACAAGTATATCTGCAGGTGGCACGATGAGCCGCGCGCCAGTTAAGCCGCTCAAAATTGCGATCCTGATCTCCGGTGGTGGCCGCACGCTCCAGAATCTGCTCGAACAGGCCGAGGAAGGCAACTTGCCGATTGACGTGCGGTTGGTGATCTCCAGTTCGGCGAAGGCCGGTGGTTTGCAGTTCGCGCGTGAGGCGGAGATTGAAATCGCCGTCATGGAACGGAAGACGTTTGCCTCGGATGGCGAATATGGCGAAGCGCTCTTCGACGCTTGTCGAGCGGCGGAAGTGGACTACGTGGTGATGGCGGGGTTCTTGAAGCTCGCCCCCGTGCCGGAGGATTTTACGGGTCGGGTGCTCAACATCCACCCGGCGTTGATCCCGGCGTTTTGTGGTCCCGGCATGTATGGGCAGCATGTACATCAGGCGGTGCTTGATTACGGCGTCAAAGTGACGGGCTGCACGGTGCATTTTGTTGATAATGAATACGACCGCGGGCCAATTATTTGGCAGCAGCCCGTGCCGGTGTTCGGGGACGACACGGCGGAAACGCTGGCCGCGCGGGTGTTCGTGGCGGAAAAAGAGGCGTATCCGCATGTGCTGAAACTATTGGCGGCGGGTAAGATTCTCGTGGAAGGGCGGCGGACTGTTATTGGGGCACACACAAAAAGTCAGTAATGCCGCTAAGCCGCCAGCGGCTGGATGAGTTCTGGATAATGGATATTGAAGCTATCAAAGCGGAGATTTGTGCGATTGGTCGTCGCATGTGGCAGCGCGAGCTGGTGGCTGGCAGCGACGGCAATATCAGCGTGCGGCTGGTCGACGGGCAGATTCTTTGCACGCCGACAATGTGCTCCAAAGGTTTTCTCACGCCGGCGGATATTTGTTTGCTTGATTTAGCGGGTAAACAACGGGCCGGTGACAAGCGGCGGTCGAGCGAAGTGCTGCTGCATTTGGAAATTCTGAAAGCGCGGCCCGACGTGATGAGCGTCGTGCATTGTCATCCGCCCCATGCGACGGCGTTTGCGATCACGGGGCGAACCGTGCCGATGGGGGCGATGGCCGAGGCGGACATTTTTTTGGCCGATGTGCCGATCGTGCCGTATGAGACGCCGGGGACCGCGGCGTTCGCCCAGAAGATTTTACCCTTCGTGCATGGTTCGAATGCGTGCCTCTTGGCCAATCATGGCGCCGTGACTTACGGGCCGAGTTTGGAACAAGCGTACCATTTGATGGAAGTGCTCGATGCGTATTGCCGGATTTTGCTGTTGTCGGAACAGTTAGGACCTGTGCGGACGTTGTCGCAAGATTCTCTCGAAGGTTTGGCTACAATTCGCGAGCAAGGCGGATTTGCCCCCCCGAGGAAACCATGACTGTCAATGAAGCCGAACAACTCGACGTGATTGCCGTGGGGGCACATCCCGACGACGTGGAGATTGGTTGCGGGGGTACGCTCGCCAAGTTGGTGCAGCAAGGTTATCGCGTGGGAATTATTGATCTCACCGACGGCGAACCGACGCCGGGCTCGTCGGGGCCGGAAGAACGGTTGGCCGAGGCGAAGGCCGCTGCGTCGATACTTGGCGTGCAAGTGCGGGTGACGCTTGATTTGCCGAATCGCAAGTTGTTTGATTCTTACGAAGCGCGGGTGAAGCTGGCGATTGAGTTCCGGCGTTTCCGGCCGCGACTGGTGATTGGGCTCGGTGAAAAGACGCCGCTCGCGTCGCCGGACCATTGGCAGGCGATGCAGATCACCGACGCGGCTGTGTTTTATTCGCGGCTCACCAAATGGGACGTCGATTTCACAAATCTGCCGCCGCACGCGATTGCCGCGCAGATGTATTTCACGCTGGAATCACACCGTGCGAATCCGCTGGAAGGTGCGGGGCAGGTGGCCGTTGATATCAGCGACACGCTCGAAGCGAAGCTGGCCGCGGTACGGTGCTATCATTCGCAATTCCCCGCGGCGAAGCAGTATATTTATCCCCGCATCGAGGCGTTGGCCGCGCAGTTGGGCCACGCCGCTGGTTTTGCCGCGGGGGAATTGTTGGTGAGCCCGCGCACTTTGGGCACCACGAATCTGATGAAGACGCTGTTCGAGTAGAATTTAATTGAGCAGAGTGGGAAAGTCGCGAAGCGAATGCAGATGGTCGTCTTGGCGATTGAAGGCTATACAGCTCCGGCCATGGCCCGCTCGTTGAGTTCTTCGCGGCGTGTCTGTCACCATTGGGTCCTAGCAGTACAACTCTCATGGCCTGAAGGTTTGCAGGATCCGTCTCGGCTGCTACTGCAGGCGGGACGCCTGCACCACAAGCCGGCTGCTAATCCCATCGCCGCAACGGCCGTGCCGGAGCCGAGTTGTTCAGCGTTGTTTATTTGGCGTGCTCTTTCTACGGCGACCTCCATCTTCGCCCTCCGGGACAGTTATTAGCGTTGATTAGCGTCCATCAGCGGTTCATTTCCCTCCGCGATCTCTGCGCCTCCGCGTGAAATCTCTCCGGTCACTCACGTTCTCAGTTCGCCGGGCGGCCAAAAATCGTTGTGGAATATCGCGCCACGGATCGCGATAATGGGCGGTGACAATGAGCGGCGCGATGATCGTGAACTTGGTAAGAAAAAATGGACTACCAACATCACCATGATCACCACCTTTGCGAAGTTGGCTCTTTTATTCCGACTTCCGCAAGGAGTTTACCCGCTGCGGCGGGAACTCCGCATTTCCCCCCGACGCCGCCATGGCCTCCGATACTGTTTTGACCCCAAGTGGCGGCTTGTCGCCGAAGGGACCGTCGGCGCTTCCCGGCGGCCACGTCGCGGGATCGGCATACTGGCCGTCATCCTTGAACTCCCGCTGCAGCCGAGCAATCTCCGCCTTCAATTCGCTAAACTTGGCCGCGACTTCAGGCTTGTCGGCCGAGTCGTGCAAGAGGTTGTGTTGCTCCGTGGGATCGCGCACGAGGTCAAACATCTCGTAGGCATTCTTGGTCCAATAGTAGATGAGTTTGTGAGTGGCCGTACGAACGCCGAGATGGGCACGGGTGTTGTGATGACCGGGGTCGTGATAATAACGGTAGTACACGCTCGTGCGCCAGTCGGAGGGCGATTCACCGCGCAACAGCGGTGCGAGGCTGCGGCCTTGCATGGAATCGGGAATTGGCAATCCCGCAAGGTCGAGAAACGTTGGTGCCAGATCAATGTTGGCGACGAACTGATCGGGCGTGATGCCGGCTTTGATCCCTGGGCCGCGGGCCATCAGCGGCACCCGTAGGCCCGGCTCGTACATGAAGCGTTTGTCGTAAAGTCCAAGCTCGCCCAAGTACCAGCCATTATCGGCGCTGTAGATGACGATGGTCTCTTTTGCCAAACCTGACGTATCGAGATAGTCAAGCACCTTACCGACGTTGTCGTCCACGCCTTGGACGCAAGCGAGATAGTCGCGCATGTAACGCTGATATTTCCAACGGGTCAGTTCGTCACCCGTGAGCGTTTTGCCATCGACCGTCACTTCCTTCGGCTTTTTGTTGAGCCACTTGCCGCGCTCGTCGGCGTTGAGGTTGGCGGGTGGTTCGAGTTTCAAATCATTACGCGAGAGATCGTGGGCCACCGTCTGTTCATTCTCCGGTAAGGCCGCAGGGCGGGTTGCATAATTGTCCCACAGCGTCGCGGGCTCGGGAATCTTTCGGTCTTGGAAGAGCTCTCGGTTGCGCTCATCGGGCTGCCAGTCACGATGCGGTGCCTTATGATGCAGCATCAAGAAGAACGGCTTGTCCGCGGGACGCGTCTTGAGGAACTCGACGCCGAGGTCGCCGGCGATGTCGGTCGTATGTCCCTTGATGGTGAGCTTGTGGCCGGGCACAAGGAATGCAGGGTCCCAGTAAGCACCTTGACCTGGGAAAATGATCCAGCGATCAAACCCGGTGGGGTCGGTGCCGAGGTGCCACTTGCCAATCACGCCCGTGTGATAGCCGCCCCCTTGCAAGTGCTTGGCCACGTTGTCGCGTGAGCCATCGAAGCGGTTGAAGACGGGCACGCCGTTGAGGTGCGAATACTGACCCGTGAGCAACGTCGCGCGGCTGGGAGTGCAAATAGAATTGGTGACGAAGGAATTGGTGAACCTGGCACCTTCCGCGGCGAGCCGATCCAAATGCGGCGTCTGGTTCACCTTCGAACCGTAGGCCGAGATCGCCTGCTCCGCGTGATCGTCGGAAAAGATGAAGAGTATGTTAGAATGCGAGGTGTCGGCCAGGGTTATCTCGAGGAAGACCGTCACTACTGCTGACAGTGCGAGTAGGATGCGAAGCATGGTCATGAGTGAAAACCTCTGGGAAAACTCAAACTTGGCAGAACAATGCCGATGGTGCTGCATTCGTCGGCTGATGCTGCGCCGATTGCATTATGCAGAATTCCCCAGCACAGCCGCAACCCTCAAGGATTTGACGGTTTGTCGGTGTTGAGATCACCAATTGAGCGCTTCGAGGATTTCACCCAGGCTGGTCGCGCCGGCGAGCATTTTGTCGACGGCGTCGTCTTTCAGGCGGGGAATTTTTTGCTCGCGCATGTAATCGGCGACTTCCACTTCGTCGCATTTGTCGATGATCCGCCGGGTAAGCTCATCGTCGACGGAGAGCATCTCAAAGATGCCGACGCGACCGCGGAAGCCTCGTTCTCCGCAACGTCCGCATTTACCGGGTTCGTAGATGATACTCCCCTCGATTTGCGGCGCTCCCACGGAGGCGGCTTCAACGGCCGTGATGTTGCGCGGCTTGCGGCATTGCGAGCAGAGCCGCTTCACCAGCCGCTGGGCCACGGAGAGCCGGAGCGTGGCCGCCACTTGGAAGGGCTGCACGCCCATGTCGATGAGCCGTGTGATCACCCCAGCCGCCGAGTTGGTGTGCAGCGAGCTGAACACCAGGTGGCCGGTGAGCGAGGCCTTGATGGCGATGTCGGCCGATTCGAAATCGCGGATCTCGCCGATCATGATCACGTCGGGATCGCTGCGAAGAATGTTGCGCAATACGGTGGTGAACTGCACCTTGTCGGCATCATCAACCTCGGCTTGCGCGACCCCCACGATGTCGAATTCGACGGGATCTTCCACGGTGATGATCCGACCCGGATAGTTGGCCAGCCGATGACGGAGCGCGGCATAGAGCGTGGTCGATTTGCCGCTGCCCGTTGGGCCGGTCATAAGAATCATGCCCTGTTTTTGGCTAGCATGTTTGACGAAGGTGTCATAGGCCTTCTTTGACATGCCAAGCCGATTGAGCGTGAGGTTCTCGGTTTCCAGCGCCAGAAGCCGCAAGGTCATCCGCTCGCCGTGAGTGGTGGGAAGACACGCCGCGCGGATGCTGACCTTGCGTTTTTCTTCCTCGTAATGGTGAATGAAGCTGCCATCCTGCGGCAGCCGCCGTTCGGCGATGTCCATGTTCGCGAGAACTTTGTAGCGACTTATGACCGGGTTATGGAGATTCTTGGCGAGCTTGCGAATCGTTTCCAAATCGCCATCAACGCGGATCTGAATGAGCGTAATGCTTTTCTCTGGATCAATATGAATATCCGAAGCCCCACGTAGGAAAGCGATTTTCAGCATTTCGTCGCACATGGCCACGATGTCGGGGGGCTCGCCGGCGACGGCGGTTTCGTCCTTCTTGCGTAGGCCGCGGACAAAGTTACCAAGCGTCTTGCCGGACTGCGGCGTTTCGGTGGGCGATTTTTCCTTCTCGGGAATGACGGTGGTGAGTTCCAGGCCGGGTACATAGGCGGCGATGACCCACTCCAGGGAGTCGGCGTTCCGTACGCGGTGAGTGGGCATGAGATTTCCCGCCGCCGCCCAGAGCTGCAGCTTTTCCAGCGGGTAGGGCCCATAGGTATTGCCGTCGCCGATTTCGAAGAACCACTGGTCATTCATGGGAAAGAGGGGCCGGGGTCAGGGGCTAGGGGTCGGGGAATGCTGCTGCGAACTCTATTGTATTTGAATCGTGCGGCGGCCGGTAGCGCGAGTACGATTCTGACGATTGCGCGGTCGGACACAATGACCGTCCGCGATTCGTAGCATTTTTTGCTGGCAATCGGCCATCGGCCACGGGAAAATGAAGGCATTGCCTCCACTTTCTTTTCTTTGGCTGATGCGATCATTATGGGCGACTTGTTCACCAGCGGAACTCGCTGCCTGTTATTCACGATGGCTGTCGTGCTAGGATGTGCCGCGCAGGGTCAAAGCACCGTGGATGTTACTACGAATGGTGGTCGTACCTTAAGTGGCGAAATCGACGAGCGGAGTGATCAGAACACGCTTTGGATTCGCATTACTGAAGGCCAAGTTATCCTAACCACCTCGGTGGCTTGGTCTGAGATCGCAAGCGCGGAACTCGAAGGGAAGCCGATTGAAATTGCCGAGCTTTCTCGGAACTTATCGGACTATGCGACCAGCGCTTCCCCGACATTCTTGACGGAATACGAACAAATACCACGAGACAACCTCTCGGTCGTACATTCGCTGGGTGCTGTCAGGAAACCGGTTGTCGCGAGCATTGAAATTGAAGCCGGGTTAGTGAACCTCGACCGCACGGTGGAACTCGATGGCCTGCTCGTGGCGCTAGCCGCCTTTGATACCCATGGAATTGCTGTTCCTGTGCGAGGTTCGTTGAGTGCTCGACTGATCGTCCAACGGACCGATGAGCGCACGGGAAGAATCAGCTTTCAAGAATTCCAGCGCTGGTCGATGCCGGTGGTCGAAAAGAACTTTCTGGATGGCATCGCCGAATTGCCTTTGCGATTCCGCCGTGCGTCTCCGGACTTTGATTGGCAGCTCTGCTCGTCGGCGATACTGCACGTTCGTTTGGGGGTGTTTGGCGAAGGCAACTTCGAGGCGAGCGTGCCTCTGACAATCCGCGAAGTCAATCCGCTCCGCGACCAAATGCAGAATTTGCTTGGCTCGCGGTTCTATCGAGATGAACTAACTCACAACACACGGCATGATGGCCCGCGGCTGTTGCACCAAGGCTATCGGCCTGCGCCTTAAACAACAGGCAAGGTCGCGGCTTGGCCGGGGATGTAACAGTAGTCGTGTTGATGAAACACGACGCATCCACCCCCCGCCGCCGAGGCGGAGTTTAAGGCAGCATCGACATGGCCCAGAATGGTGCCGGCTTGCTCGTTGCGGCCCACTTCGCAGACGCCGATGCTCACTGCGTAGGAAAGGCCCGGATACTGCGCGTCACGATAGTTGGAAGCTCGGGTACAGAAACGTCGCAAGGGGAAGGCAGCCCCTTCCACCGTGGTTGAGGGCATCAGAATTGCAAAGCTATCGTTGCCGTAACGTACCACCAAATCAGTTTCGCGCAGTTCTGAAACAATCATCCGTGCGATCGTCGCCATCAGGCTCTTTTGAGTGCGGGGTTGGCTCTCGGGTGTGGCCGCGTATTGGTCGACCTTGACGATGGCAATCACGATGTCGATCCCATAGCGATTGCGTTCGGCGGTCCGGCGACGAAGCTCTTCCACTAAGACACGCTGCATGGG
>JBGTMM010000552.1:0-12072 GCA_041743635.1 Bythopirellula sp. | reverse complement strand
GGGTTCATCCTTTGCAAGAAGTCAGGTGCGTGTGATGGTGGAATCCAGATCCCTCGGTCGGTAAGCCTCTCTCGGGATGACATAATCAACACTATGAACGCCTTTGAACAATACCGCCAACAGGTCACTCGGCGCCACTTTCTCTCGAGCGGTGCGCATTTGCTGGGCACCGCGGCCCTGGGTGCCTTGGCCGGCGAGGCTCTGGCGGGTGGCGGTCCCCTACTGCCTCCGCACTTTGCCCCTAAAGCCAAGCGGATCATTTATCTGCACATGGTCGGCGGGCCGTCGCAGATCGATCTGTTCGACTATAAGCCCACGATGGGAAAATGGTTTGACAAGGACCTGCCCGAATCCGTGCGGATGGGTCAACGGCTCACGACCATGACCTCGGGCCAGGACCGCTTTCCGATCGCCCCCTCAAAGTACAAATTCGAGCGGTGTGGTCAGTCGGGGATGTGGGTTGGCGAGCTTTTGCCGTGGCTCAAGCAGACCGTCGACGACCTCGTGTTCGTGCGGAGCATGCACACCGAAGCGATCAACCACGAGCCGGCGATCACCCTGATGCAGACCGGCAATCAAGTGACGGGCCGGCCCTGCCTGGGTTCGTGGAGTTCTTACGGCCTAGGATCGCTCAACGAGAATCTTCCCACGTTCGTCGTGATGGTGGCGCGTCCGAGCAATACGGAACAGGTGCAGGCCATCTCGGCGCGGCTGTGGTCGTCCGGATTTCTCCCGGGTCATCATGCGGGGGTCAGCCTGCGCACGGCAGGTGATCCGATTCTCTATATCAACGATCCCCCCGGGGTGCCGCGCGAAGTGCGACGAGCCTCGCTTGACGGCATTCAGGCCCTCAACGAATTGAATTACGAAGCCTTGCATGATCCGCAAACGGCCACTCGGATTGAGCAGTACGAATTGGCCTACCGCATGCAGGCCAGCGTCCCGGAGCTCACCGATCTGGCCAGTGAACCGGAGTCGATCTATCAACTCTACGGCGAAGCGGCCAAGGAGCCGGGGACATTCGCCAACACGGCGCTCTTGGCTCGGCGAATGGTAGAGCGCGGCGTGCGCTTCGTGCAGATCTACCACAACAATTGGGACACGCACGCCAATGTGGCCGGTCGGCTTCCCGATCAATGTCGCGACGTCGACCAACCCTGTTTCGCGTTGATTCAAGACCTCAAGCAGCGCGGTATGTTGGACGACACGCTCGTGATCTGGGGCGGCGAGTTTGGACGCACGATTTATTCTCAGGGCGGGTTAACGAGCGACTATTATGGCCGTGTTCAGCATCCGCGTTGGTTCACCATGGGGTTGGCGGGGGGGGGATTCAAGCCGGGCACGATTTACGGCGAGACGGATGATTTCTCTTATAACATCGTCATAGACCCGGTCCACATCCGCGATTTTCATGCGACAGTCTTGCATCAGTTAGGTCTTGATCACGAACGTTTCTCGTTCAAACACCAAGGCCTCGATCAGAAACTCACCGGGGTCTTGCCCGCGCGGGTGGTCAGCGAGCTGTTGGTCTGAAGCGTGCGTTGCAGGTCGATTATCGAGTGGAGCATTCTGCCAGCAGCCGCTATAATCGCATTTTTGCGAGGATTGCATGGTCTTTCCCATCGGCGATGACAATACCGGCCGCACTACTTTTCCAGTTGTCAACATCGCGTTGATCGTGGCGAACGTAGTGGTATTCGTGTTCTGGCAAGGACTGGGGAAAAACGACCGCTTCACCTTTGCCTATGCCACGGTGCCAGCGGAGATAATCTCTGGTAAAGATTTGGTTTCCGCCGACCGCGTGATGCAGATGGAAACCGTCATCGGCGTGCAAGAAATTCAAGTGCCGGGGCTTAAGGAAACTCCGATTTCCGTTTATTTGACGCTGCTCACTTCGATGTTCATGCACGGCGGGATCGCGCACCTCTTGGGGAACATGTGGTTTTTGTGGATTTTCGGCGACAACATCGAGCATGACCTTGGTAGGTTCGGCTATCTCATTTTCTATCTCGCTTGCGGAATCGTGGCTTCCCTGGCCCATGTGTTTCTGAACACCTCGGGTCCCTCGTCGTTGATCCCCAGCTTGGGTGCCTCGGGGGCGATTTCCGGCGTGATGGGTGCGTATCTTTTGCTTCATCCGCGCCGACGGGTTATGGTGCTGCTCTTCAATTTTGTGACCGATGTCCCCGGCTTGGTCGCTGTCGGATTGTGGTTCGTTTTCCAACTCATCAGCGGACTGGGAATGCTCGGCGGAGAGCAGACGGGTGTCGCCTATGCCGCCCATATTGGGGGTTTCATCGCGGGGGCGGTGCTCGCCAAACCCTTTGTTGCTTTCCATAGTCGCTAAGCACTTCACCGCTCGTAAGGCATGAGAATCTCGTCCGGCTTGAGTTCCGCGAGGCCGGGGAATTGGCCGGCGGCAATCGCCGCCCCGAGTTGTGTCACCTGCTTGAAGTAGGAATTCGATGGTCGGCGGCCCGTGTATTGTTGTCTAAGCTCTTGGCATAGCACATCGGCCGACTCGCGGATGATTTCCTCGCCTTGTCGCGCACCATACAGGGCCGTGCAGAGCATCGTGATGAGATTCTGGCAACGCAGCGATAACTCCGCCATGCGGCACTGCCGATCGGCGAGTGAAAGCTGGAACTTCATCATCGTGTTGGAGATTTCGAGCGACATTTCTTGCAACGCGTTGCACGCGAACTCGGCATGAAGCCCAAGTGCGCTCGGCATCGATGGTAGCTGGCTTTTCGCGGTCGGCATTAGGCGGCGTGCCACTAGCCATTTGAGATACGGCAGGGCCACGCTCCGTAAGGCCCAGGCATGCGCGGGGTTCAGCGGATTCGGTCGCTTGATCCCCGCCGCCGCGAGCGCTTTACCAACCGGCTCGAAATAAGTCTTGCCGTGGTGTTTCACGAGTGATTTGAAGAAGGCCATGCCGAGCATTTCCCCTTCCCCCTCGTAAATACAGGGGGCAAGATACTCGTGCACATTATCGCCGAGCAGGTGGCCATGCAAAAACGACCGACCCCCGTGAGTTTTCATGAACAGCTCGATCGCCGCGCGTTTTTGGGCTTCGCTACCGAAAATCTTGGCAATCACGCATTCCATTTCGCCGCGGTAACCTTGGTCGATCAGTCCCGCACACCAAGCCACGAGCGCGTCGCAAGCCGTGATCAACCCCGCGAGTTGGCCAAGCCGCCGCTGCACCAGTTCGCGCGTGGCGATGGGGGCGCTGTAAGTCACTCGGAACTTTGCCCAGGGAATCATGCTCGCCATCATCAGCCGCATCGTTCCCGCGGCATTGGCACAGAGCGCGATCCGGCCCAAGTTCAACCCGTGGTAAGCAATCGTAAGCCCGTCACCTCGTGTGGGGACGAGTAAATTTTCACCGGGAACGCGAAAATTGCGGAAGACTATTCCCTGGTTAAATGTTTGCTTGAGTGCCCACAATCCGTATTTGCGGAGTTGAAAATGTTCGTTCTCTGTCGGGGGCAACTCGACAATCAGCACGGCCGGCCGCTCGTCGATAAGGCACACCAGCCCAATCGTCCGACCGGGCACGACGTTGGTGATAAAAAGCTTTTCGCCATTCACCAGGAAACTGTCGCCTTCGCAGCGAGCCGTCGTGCGGAGGGCGGTGAGGTCGCTCCCCGCGCAGGGTTCCGTGAGCGCGAACGCACTCAATCGCGAACCACTGGCTAGACCCGGCAAAAAACGCTGCTTCTGTTCCGCGGTGCCAAAAGTGCGCACGGGGTCCACCGCCCCAATGCAGCCGTGGACCGAGGCCAGCCCGGCAATCGTCGGGTCGGCGATGGCCATCCGCGTGAGAAACGGCGCAAACGCGGCGAACGGTGTTCCCGAGCCGCCGTACTCTTTATCAACCAACAATCCCCAGTAACCGGCGCTCGCCAAATCGCCGAGCACCGTGTCGGTGATTTTCCCGGCGGAATCCAAAAGCGTCCCAGCCGTGCGATGCCGCTCGACGACTGCCACCGAGGCATCCATCACCCGCGCTACTTCCGGTGAAGGCGTCACCGTAACGCTTTGAAACAATTCGACTGGCACGCCCCTTTCCCAAACGGCGCGATGGGCCGGGCTATTCACGGTTTGATATTGGGCCGCGAACAGGGCTTCGACTTGATCGTCGGCCTTGTCGATGGCCCCCGTGCGACGGGCCTCATCATCGCTCTTGCCGCCGAGCTTGAGCGCGGTCTCCGCGAAGGAGGCTTCGTGATCGGTGCTGGGGGGTAATGTGGTTGACATAGCCTCTCAATTTCAGCCGCGGAAAAGTTGCGTTCCGCTCAATTATACCCTCTGTGCGGCCTCAGGCACGTTGCCGATTTGAGCCGGGGGCTTTATCATTTCGGCTAAGATTCCGATTACAAGACCTGCGAACCGTTGGTTCGCGGCTATCGCCTCACTTACCACTCACCACCAGCCACTTCCAATGCACGACCCACGTATCGATAAACTCGCCAATTTGCTGCTCGATCATAGCTGCACCTTGAAAAAAGACGAACACGTCTTGATAGAAGCGTTTGATTTGCCGGAACCACATCTGGTTACCGCGCTCGTCGAAGGGGCCGCCGAGCGGGGGGCCGTCCCCCTGGTGAGTTGGAAGAATAATGCCGTGCTGCGATCGCTCTATCGCACGGCGACCGAGACCAGCATGAAGGCCGCGGCAGAGTTTGAAGCGGCACGGATGAAATCAGTGCAGGCCTACATCGGCATCCGCGGGGCGTACAACAGCAGCCAGTTCGCTGACGTGCCCCATGAGCGGATGGACCTGTTCCAGCAACATTGGTGGAAGCAAGTGCATGGGGCGATTCGTGTGCCCGACACCAAGTGGGTGGTGCTCCGCTATCCGACCGACTCCTTCGCCCAAGCCGCCAACATGAGCACCTCGGCGTTTGAAGATTTCTTCTATGACGTCTGCACGGCTGATTACGTGGCGATGGGCAAGGCGCAAGAGCCACTGGTGAAGCGCATGCAAGCCGCCGACCGCGTGCGGATCACGGCCCCCGGCACCGATCTCAAGTTCTCGATCAAAGATATCCCGGTGGTTCCTTGCAACGGCGAGCGGAACATTCCCGATGGCGAGGTCTTCACCGCCCCCGTGCGTGACAGCATCAACGGGGTTATCAAATTCAACACGCAGTCGCGTTATCAAGGCACCGTGTTCAGCGATATCGAATTTGAGTTCAAAGATGGCAAAATTATTCGGGCTCAGTCGAGCGACACCGAGCGGCTCAACGCGATTCTTGATTCCGACGAAGGGGCCCGCTACACGGGCGAGTGGTCGATGGGCACGAACAATTTCGTGCGGCAGCCGATGCTCGACACGCTCTTCGATGAAAAAATCGGCGGCAGTTTTCACCTCACCCCCGGCCAAGCCTACGAAGAAGCCAACAACGGCAACAACAGCCGCATCCATTGGGACCTCGTGCTGATCCAACGCGCTGATTACGGCGGCGGAGAAATCTGGTTCGATGCCGAGCTTGTTCGCAAAGACGGCTTTTTTTTGCCAGAAGATTTGCAAGGTTTGAATGCTGGGCTTTAGTCCTCTCGCTAAGCCGCAAGCGTCCGCTTGCGGCTTAGCGGTGCGAGCTAGCACTCCTGCTCTTGCCCCGTACGCAACGGCCGGGCTATAACGGGACCTTTCCAAAAACCAACAGACGGGAGAGTTCATCGAATCATGGCGCACGAATCCAATCCAACCTCGATGCACATCAGCAACGAAACCATCGCCGAACGAGCCTACCAGATTTGGCAATCGCGCGGTTGCCCTCAGGGTGATGGCTCCGACAATTGGGAACTCGCCCGTGAACAGCTCGCCCGAGAAAGCCGCGGCGGGTGGGGCTCACTCCGCCGCATCATCGCCCGTCTGCGAACCCGCGCGGCCTAGTTTTCCGGGCCGCCGCGTACTACCGACAGAGTTGGCGAAGGTGAAATCCCGAATCGATCGCGGCCGCGGGTCAACTTGTTAAGCTTCTGCCGATTTGTCTTGTCCAATCCATAATCGGTTTCCATCCGGATCATCGATGCGGAATTCCGTGAGGCCATAGAAGGTGACGTCGAGTTCCTGCACAGTCAGTCCATTCTTTTTAACCTGCTTATGATACTCGACGATATTTTCAGGGTAGAGATAAATGATCGAGTCGCGAAACTGGTCCGGGTGGGCATTGATCGATTGATCGACCATCAAGCGACATTCGTCAAAGCGGAGCATGGCCCAGCCCCAGTCGTCATTTCTGTTCTCGACGACGAAACCTAGCATTCCGCAGTAAAAGTCCACGGTCGCCGGCATGCTCCTGACAGGCAGCATGGGTATAAGTTGGCTCATTTTCATGACTGTCAGTATATGCTGCGATAGAAGAAAAGCCAAACAGCCCGCATTACCGGTGGGGCGGTGCAATGAGTAGAAAATTGTCAGATGGTCCTATGGCTTAGAAATGCCAAGCTGGCGAGAGATGCCTTTGACCATGTAATCGTTAATCTCGCGATGTCTTGGTATTGGTTGCCTGCTGATTTGTTGGAACCGATTGGAAGGGGTATGTTAGAGTCCCTAGGTACTTCGCAATCCTCGCGGTTAATAAGACATGCAAGATTATCCGCCACCCTCCATGCCGCTGCGGGCCGTTGTGTTCGACCTCGATGGCCTGATGTTCAATACCGAGGAGCTTTATCAAGAAGTGGGGAGCACGGTGCTGGCTCGGCGGGGTTGCAGTTTTACCCCGGAACTTCTCAACGAAATGATGGGCCGTCAATCGGCCCAGGCTCTGCAAATCATGATTGATTGGCACAATCTTGTTGATACGGTGGAAGCTCTCGCCGCTGAGTCGATGCAAGTGATGCACGGCTTGCTGGAGACACGACTCGCCCCCATGCCCGGCCTGTTGGATTTGCTCTTAGCGCTCGAGGAAGTCGGCATCCCCAAAGGCATCGCCACCAGCAGCGGCCGGGAATTTCTCGATGCCGTGCTCGCGCAATCAGGCCTGGCCCGTCGGTTCGCGTTCACTGTGGCGGGCAGCGAAATCGAGCACGGCAAACCGGCCCCCGATATTTATTTGCTCGCTGCCAAAAAGCATGGGTGCCCACCGCAAGAAGTGCTCGTCTTGGAAGACAGCCAAATCGGCTGCCGTGCCGCGGTGGCGGCGGACACCTACGCGGTTGCCGTCCCCAGCGGACCTTCGCACACGCACGAGTTTCACGGTGCGAAGTTCGTGGCCGACACTCTTGCCGATGAGCGGATTTATTTCGCGTTAGGCATGAAGTCATTGGAGTAGCGGCGTAAAGTTGCACTCGGCCCGATTTTTTGGTTGGAAGCTGTTTCAAAACCGTGGGCTAGCGCCCAGCGGCTAATAGAATCAGCCGGAACGCGCTAGCGTCCGGTTTTGGACGCGGGGTTTTGAAACAGCTTATTACTTTTCCGTAGTTTCTGTTATCATAATTCGGGAGAGGGTACGCTTTTCAACTAATGCCAAGGTCTTTAGATGAATATAATCAACAACGTTAGTGGCCGCACCGGCCTGTTCAGTCAGACCGTTGTGCTAGGCTTAATCGCGGCAGCCACGGTACTTGGTGCGCCGAAGCTTTCGACAAGCCAAGGTGCCGAATTCGTCATCCAGATAAGCGTCGACGGGCTTCGGCCCGATTTCTTGCAAACGCTCATCAACAACGGCAGCGCCCCCAACTTCCAGCGGTTCCAAACCGAGGGTGCCTGGACGAACAACGCCCGCACCGACTTCACCCATACGAATACGTTGCCGAATCACACGACGATGCTCACTAGCCGGCCCGTGTCGCAACCGGCCGGCATGCCCAACACGACCCACCACGGCTATTCATGGAATGACGTTCCACAGGACACTGACGATACAATCCATAACTTCGCCGGTCCCGGCAATCCTCCGGGCAATCCCAATGTTCCGTACAAGGCAAGCACGTTCGACGTGGCGCACGACGCTGGGTTGTCGACGGCTTTGTTTGCCTCAAAGCACAAGTTCATCATTTACAATCAGAGCTACCCCGACAAGATTGACACATACTTCGCCCCGGAAGTCACGGCGACAATGCAGGACCAATTATTGGACGACCTGGCTGCCAGCCATTTCAATTACACGTTCCTCCATTACGCCGACGCCGATGACGCTGGGCATGGTTCTGGCTGGGGAACAACCGCTTGGAATAACGCGGTCATCGTGATTGACGGTTATCTAGGCGAATTATTTGATTTGGTGGAAAGCGATGTAACGCTCGCGGGACGGACCGCCATTATTCTTAGTGCCGATCATGGCGGCACGGGAACAGGTCACAGCACTCCCACGACGGTGACAAACTACACGATTCCGTTTTTTGCGTGGGGCGCGGGCGTCGGCCAAGGGGACTTGTACTCGATCAACAGCGCCACGCGCACGAACCCCGGCACAACGCGGCCCAATTACGATGCCCTCGGCCAACCGATTCGCAACGGCGATGGCGGCAATCTCGCGCTCTCATTATTGGGCCTCGGTCCGATCCCCGGATCGTTGATCAATGCGTCTCAAGACTTGCGCGTTGCCGTGCCAGTGCCAGCGACAGCGGCCCTTTTTCTATTTGTACTTTTCGGTGTTTCCAGTCGAGTCTCGTTTTCACCCAGCTAGCACACGAATTTCTCTCACCTCGCACGTTGACCTTGGTCGATCCATGAGAGGTACGCTTTTCTCGGTGCGCGTTTGCGCGCCGTTCGCTCATGGCCGTGAGGGGGATTTGTCGCCATGGATCGTGGAAAATATGCCTGCGCACTCTTGGTGCTGCTGGCTGCGGGGGGTTGCCGGATGTGTCAGAGTTACTCCGATTGCGCGCCGGTCGTGCTCAACGGCCAGTATTCCAACTCGGCGGGCAGGGCGGGTTCAATACTCTCGGGATCACCCATGCCGCTACCTGGCGTGGCTATTCCTGACCCTCAGCCGATACCGGCTGCGGAGATTCCGCAGACGGCGGATTCGACTCCGGTAGTGGAGTAGCTTCCACAACTACGGATTCTTCTTCCGCTGGAGGTACATGTTCGCGATTGAATTCTGCGGGATTAAACGGGTCCGGTGAGTCGGCGGCGGTCTGCTCCCGGGTGATGTATTCCCGCTGCGCCGAACTATTCATTCCGACGACAATTTGAGCCACGCGCGGCACATTATCTAACCTTTCTTCAATCGGCGTCTCACGCAGCGCGAGTTGCGTGACCCAGGCACGGACGATTTCCATTTGGTGCGGTGAGAGGGGCCGCGATTGTTCCGCCCCCGGCTTGCCGTGAGCCGTGGCTCCGAGCGTCAGCAGCCGGCTTGCCTCGGGATTGGCCAAATCGACTTCGGCGATTACCGCGGCAAGATTGCGATGAATCAGTTCTGGTTTGCCCACGCCGTTGAGCGCATTACGATCCACCCTCATCTCTTGCGGTGAGTTCGGCAAATGGCAACCGCTGTTCGCACACGAGTGGACTATCATCGGTTGGATCCGCTTAATGAATTCCGTGCGGGCCCACAACGGGATTTCACCAAAGCCGGTCCGTTCTTGTTCCTCGCTAGCGACGGCAGGTCGGACTTGCTCATCAAATACCAGCGAGCCTGCTTCAGCAGGCGGTGCCTTGCGACTCGCCAATTCCTTAGTCTGCGCAAGTCGTCGTTCGACAACCAGCAACTGCGGATGCCGCGGATCGATAATTCTCGCTTCAACCAATTCTGTCATCGCGAATTCGAACAGCCCGTGCTGCAAACACCACTGGGCCATTTCCAAATGGGCGTCGGCTGTGGACGACAGGTCAATACGCCGCGCCTTCCGCCGCGTGTAAGCCTCGGCCATTGTCTCGCAAAAGAAGTCGACTTGATCGATGCGAATCTGCAGCTTCCCCTTTTCCAGCAACACGCCGTAATAATCGCCACTGAGAACAACCGTCCCTTCGATCACACTGCCGTTGGCCAGCACCAATAGACCCTGTTGGGAAACGCCTGGCACGAGCTCGGTCGCAGCGACGAAATTGCTCAACGCGAGAACGCAGAGGACGAGGCAACAGGGCTTAAATTGGAGGGTCATGTTAGCGGAGGCTATGAAACCCGGCCAAATGGGTCAAGGCAAGGCAGAGTGGCACGACACTCCGTGTCGAAATTCACGACTCGGAGAGTCGTGCTACCATGAATCTTTCGTACAGAGCACCTGGAAGAACGGCATTTTCCACGTTATAGTACAAGTTCATTTGGGTGCTCCGTGCCACAGCCTTGAGTGTAAGGAACTGGAATTGGCTTCCCCGGCTTGCCAGCGTTGCCAAGTTTTCTACTCTGGGCATGTGCAAGGGGTCGGTTTTCGGTACACCACATCCCGAATTGCCCGCAAGTTTGAGGTGACTGGCTTTGTGCGGAACCTACCGGATGGGCGGGTCGAACTCGTTGCCGAGGGTCTCGCGGAGGAACTGACAGCATTTTTACGGGAGGTGGGCGAACGTTTGGGGGCGCACATTCGTAGCACTGCTGTCGACTGCCGTTCAGCCACCGGCGAATTTTCCGCCTTTGCAATCCGACATTAAATCATCATTCCCGCCGGCCTGACGGAGACGGGGATTCGCATATTCATTCCAGTTATTTCTAGGTTTCCATGTCGAACTTATCCGTCTGGCTCAAACCCATTTGGCTCCTCTCGATCGGCACCTCCGCGGGGCTGTTGCTGCTTGTCGCCCTGTGGGGCATTCTGTATTTGTTCAATCGCCGTGCCGCGCTGTCGGTCGTCACCACGGTCAAGGAAAGCATCCTTCTGCCGGTGACTTACACGCTCACCACGTTGGGGATTCTCGCCCTCCTGGCGACTCCCACTATGAATCCCCGCGAAGTTTTCGATTCCCTACGGCGCGTGGGGGCCGTGGGAAAGATCACAAAAACAATCACCGTCCCCGCTGACAACAAAGATCATCCGCTCGAGATTTCCTTCCGCGCCGACGAGTTGCAAAGCTACTCGGTCGAGAGCGAACAAGACGTCGCCATCAACGCCGAGAAGGGCAAGGGCTACATCGAGCCGCTGCTCGAAGTCGAAGGAAGTCAGTTCTATCAGTGGTCGCCTGGCAGCAACTTGCCCCGTGGTTTTGAACAAGACGTCGAAACCCTCTATTTCACCAACGACAGCGACCTGGACAGCAAAGTTACGGTCATATTCACGAGCGACGTAGAGATGCCCGAAGTGCATTACCTCCAGACGGCTGCCCTCAGCGTCGTCGCCTTGTATTTCGGCTATCTCTTAATCAATTGGGTCGCCCCCAAAGCGTCGATCATCGCCGCCGCCACATCCAAGGAAGCCATTTCGCAGCCGCTTTTCCTCTTGCTCACCGGCATCGGCATCGCCGCCTTGGTGTTGTACGTTTTCGTGCCCTACAACACGTTTGGTGAAGACGTGAAGATGCTTAAAACATCGGGTATGGCCACCATTAAAGTACTGGCGATTATCATGGCCCTCTGGACGGCCAGCGTGTCGGTCGCCGATGAGATTGAAGGCCGTACCGCGCTCACCGTCCTTTCCAAGCCGGTGAGCCGGCGTTCATTTATCCTCGGCAAGTTCTTGGGCATCGTCTGGCCGATATTATTGATGTTTCTGATCTTGGGTGCCGTGTTTCTTCTGTCCGTGTCGTTCAAGGTGGTGTACGATGCCCGCGAATCTTCTAAGGAAGTGCCTCTCTGGCAAGATTGTTTTGCCGAGGTGGTGCGGATTGTGCCTGGCTTGATCTTGGCCTTCTTCGAGGCGGTCGTCATGGCGGCGATCAGCGTGGCGATTTCCACGCGGCTGCCGATGCTACCTAACCTAATTATCTGCGGCTCGATTTACGTCCTGGGCCATCTCGCGCCGTTGATTGTGAAATCCTCGGTTGGGGAGATCGTTTACGTCAAATTTATCGGGCGCTTGATTTCCGTCGTGCTGCCGGTGCTCGACCACTACGAAATCGAGGGCGCGATTGCCGGCTCCTCGTCCGTGCCGACCGAATATCTCTTGATGGCCGGTCTTTACAGTCTGCTCTATTGTGCCGCGGCGATGCTGCTCGCCCTGATTTTCTTTGAAGAC
>JBGTMM010000551.1:0-2574 GCA_041743635.1 Bythopirellula sp. | reverse complement strand
GCGGGCCGATCACGACGAGCGGATCGGCGCCGACGATGTTGCCGTTGACGCCATGTTCCAACCCAACGGAACTCGCGATCCTTCCGATGACGTTGTTACGGCTGTCGGTCGTGTTTACCGCGCCTTCAATGTCGAAGCCAGTTTGGTTCCCGGCGACGATCGAGTTCGCCAACGTCATGCTAGAGAAGCTCTTGATCCCTCTCAGGTTACCTGTGATGGTCGATTGAACGATGTACGACACACCAGTGATGTCGATGCCATAGTTTTCGTTGGCATAGATCGTAACTGGTAGATGTCCACGCCGTTGTCCGTGACGCCGTTACCTCCATTGCCTGAAATGGTCGAACCGTAAATGAACGTAAGGCCAATTGTGTTATCGATGCCACCTCCTGCGTTGCCGGAGATGGTCGAACGATCAACAATTATGAAGGTGGGCTCGCCGCTGCCCGTCAAGCCACTGTTAACTTTCTCTGCGAATCTTTGCGCCTTCGCGTACTTTGCGTTTAATCGACTTCATGGGAGTTCGGGGGCTCGCGTCACATGTCGTAATACAAGCAAAACTCGTACGGATGCGGGCGCAGGGCGAGCGCTTCCACTTCGTTCTTTTGCTTGTACGAAATCCAGGTGTTGATTACGTCCTGCGTGAATACGTCACCGCGGAGCAGAAATTCGTGATCACGGGAGAGGGCTGACAAGGCTTCGCCAAGTGAACCGGGGGTGCTGGGGACTTTGGCGAGTTCTTCCGGTTCAAGATCATAAATATCCTTGTCGAGCGGTTCGCCGGGATGAATTTTGTTCTGAATGCCATCGATCACGGCCATCATCAATGCTGAAAACGCGAGATACGGATTCGCGCTCGGATCCGGGCAGCGGAATTCGATCCGCTTCGCCTTGGGGCTCGGGCTGTACATCGGAATGCGACAGGCCGCAGAGCGATTGCGCTGCGAGTAAGCAAGATTGACTGGTGCTTCATAACCGGGGACGAGCCGCTTGTAGCTATTGGTCGTGGGGTTGGTGAATGCCAAGAGCGCGGGGGCGTGGGCCAGGATGCCGCCGATGGCGTAAATCGCTTCATCGCTGAGTCCCGCGTAACCACCGCCGGCAAAGAGCGGTTGGCCGCCCTTCCACAGGGAGATATGCGTGTGCATCCCCGAGCCGTTGTCGCCGTAGATCGGCTTGGGCATGAACGTCACCGACTTGTTATGTTTCCAGGCGACGTTTTTGATGATGTACTTGTACAAGCACATACTGTCGGCCATCTGCACAAGATCGTTGTATTTGAGGTCGATTTCCGACTGGCCCGCGGTGGCTACCTCGTGATGCTGCGCTTCGACGTCGAGACCACAGTCGATCATCGTCATCATCATTTCATTGCGCAAGTTCATCAGTTGATCGGCTGGGGGAACAGGAAAATAACCCTCTTTGTGCCGCAACTTGTAACCGAGATTGGGGCCATCGCCCGCCGATTTCGTATCCGTACCACGATTCCATTGGGCTTCGCTACTGTCAATGAAGAAAAAGCTGTGCTGCGGGGCCTGGTCGAACATGATGTTGTCGAACACGAAGAACTCGGCCTCCGGGCCGATGTAACAGGTGTCGGCCACGCCGGTGCTCTTGAGATAGTTGGCTGCCTTACGGGCGACGTTCCGCGGATCGCGCGTGTAATCCTCGCGGGTGATGGGGTCTTGGATGTTGCAGATCATGCAGAGGGTGGTGATCTCGGTGAACGGATCGATGAACGCCGTCTCTGGCTGGGGGACCAAGAGCATGTCGCTCTCGTTGATCGCCTGCCAGCCCCGGATACTGGAGCCGTCGAAGCCGAGGCCGTCTTCAAAGACTTCTTCTTCGAGCTTCTCGACGGGGATCGTGAAATGCTGCCATAGTCCAGGAAAATCCATGAATCGCAAGTCGACCGCGCGAACACCACGTTCCCTGCAGAGAGCCAACACATCTTGAGGGGTCAACATCACGGAAAAATCCTTTGCAGAGAGATGAACCACTTAGCGGCGGGACTTGTCCCGCTCTTTTTCAACCGCCGCAAGCGGCGGCGCTAAGTATAAGATCAAAATGACCCACTTAGTCGGTTTGCTGCACGACACGATACAACAGAAAACCCCTTCTGGCCAGCAGGCCAAAAGGGGTTTCATTGTTTAAGCCATTGCTTGGCGTCGATTAAGACCGCAACGTCGCGAGAATCTCGCGGACCACTTTGTAGGGATCGGCGTTTGATGCCGGACGGCGATCTTCCAAGTAACCCTTCCAACCACCTTGCACGGTGCCGATGGGAATGCGGATCGAAGATCCGCGGTCGCTCACGCCGTAGCTGAACTTGTGGATGGATTGGGTTTCATGCAGGCCGGTCAAGCGTTGGTCATTGTCCGAGCCGTAAGAAGCAATGTGTTCCTTATGTCGCTTGCTGAACTTTTCGCAGATGCCCTTGATGAACTCTTCGCCGCCCTTGTCGCGAATCTGGGTGGTGGAGAAGTTGGTGTGCATGCCGCTGCCGTTCCAGTCGCCTTTGATCGGCTTGGGATGGAGCTCGATCGTGACATTGTGCTTTTCAGCGGTGCGGAA
>JBGTMM010000550.1:0-2180 GCA_041743635.1 Bythopirellula sp. | reverse complement strand
GCGTCGGCATTATTATGTCCGGCTGGCTGGGGGCGATGAACTACGGTCGGATGGTGGCGAGCGACGTGGATAATTTGCTGACGACGAAGGGGTCGCGTCCGGCTGCTGCGGTTACGGAATAGAACGCTGATTGGGCGGATGTGCGCGGATTTTTACAGGAGATAGCAGAGGGAGCAGAGGTAAGGAAATGCAAAACGCAAAATGTAAAATGATAAATGCAAAACCGAAGACACTGTTACTTTTGCATTTTGAATTGAATGTTTTTCATTTTGCATTCTTAATTCCTTGGCGCCTTGGCGTACTTCGAGATTAAATTCTCTGTTACCTCTGCTTCCTCCTGTTCAACTTCTTCCTATTCCGTGTTCCATGACTGAGTGAATCGAAATATGAGTTTGGAAGCCATTAAAGCCGCGATTCCCCATCGGGAGCCTTTTCTGTTGATCGACGAAATCGTTGAGCAAGACGAGAACCGTATCGTTTGCAGGAAGACATTCACAGGCGACGAGTTTTGGTACGCCGGGCATTATCCTCGGTTTCCGATCACTCCTGGCGTACTTTTGTGCGAAGCGGCGATGCAGGCGGGGGCGGTGCTATTATCGAGCAAAATCGAACAGGACAGCGATGCCGTGCCGGTGGCCACGCGGGCCAATAATGTGCAGTTCAAGAAGATGGTGCTGCCGGGCGACACGGTGTTGATCGAAGCAAATTTCGTAGAGAAAATTTCGAGCGCTTTTTTTATGAATGCCAAGGTGACCGTCGACGGCAAAGTGGCCGTGCGGTTTGATTTTGCGTGTACACTTACTATTCCCGTGCAATCCCATGCCGAGTGATTTTCTACAACTTGCTGGCAGGCGAATTGCCGTCTTTGGCGTGGCCAATCGTAAGAGCGTGGCGTTTCACGTCGTGGAAGAACTCATAGCCGCGGGAGCGGAAGTGGTGCTAGTGGTTCGTTCGCCGGAGCGCCGAGAATCGGTGGCGAAGTTGCTGCCTGACTTGTCGATCTTTGTGTGCGACGTGGCGTTTCAGGATCAAATTGACCTTCTCGCGGCGGAACTTACCCAAGCCTATGACCAACTGGATGGTCTGGTTCACTCGATTGCCTTCGGCGATTATTCGGAAGGGCCGAAGCCGTTTCACGAAACGAGCAAGGACCAATTCCTGCGAGCGCTCGATGTCAGTTGCTTTTCGCTGGTGGCGATTACCAACGCGCTCAAGGACTTGCTGAGCCGTGAAGCGTCGGTGGTGACGATTTCGATTTCGACCACGCGGATGGCAAGCGAGAATTACGGGTTCATGGGTCCGGTGAAGGCGGCGCTCGACTCGAGTTTGGCGTTCCTCGCCAAGTCATTCAGCAGTTTTTCCGAGGTGCGGTTCAACGCCGTGGCACCAGGCTTGTTAAAGACATCCGCCTCGGCGGGTATTCCCGGTTATGTTGATTCTTACTTGTATGCGGAGCGAGCCACCCTGCGGGGGAGGGCGGTGCAAACGAGCGAAGTGGCTGCCGCCGTAGCTTTTCTACTTAGCCCAAAGTCCAGCGGCCTGAACACGCAGCGGCTTGTGGTTGATGCGGGCATGGAAGTGAATTACTTTGATCAGCGGCTGATTGACGGCTACTTGACCGGCGACAAAGAAGCACCCCCTGCTGGGTGATTAAAATCACGAATGTCCGTACGTTGCACAAGCGGCAGTTGCGGAAAATGCCACGGATTCCCCGTCAATTTTCGCTGCCGCGGAAGTTTGCATTCTGGCAGTACCCCCAAAAGGATGATATTCTGGAAGTTGAGGCGGAGTCCCCAGGAATAGGACAGTTACTGGTTTGGGATGAAACGGATTGCAAGTCCGCAGCGACTCCAGCGGGTAACAGAGAACTTTTCTTGGCGGCCTTTGCTCAAAAGGTCTGTGCAGTTGTACGCCTACGGTAGTTTTGCCATCGACACGCTTGACGAAAATATTGACAAGCCTGACGAAGACGCTCACAAGCTCGACGAAAATACTGCAAGCCTGACGGAGAAACTGGCAAGCCTGCCGACGATACTTGTTCGGCGATGAGAGTCGAATTTCCCAGCAGACGACATGACCAAAGCCGTGGCCCAAAGTTTTATCGATCTCGTTAAGCGCAGCCAACTGATTGAAGAAGAACAGTTGGAACGCTTTCTGGTGAAGCTGCGCGCCAAGCAGGA
>JBGTMM010000549.1:0-1803 GCA_041743635.1 Bythopirellula sp. | reverse complement strand
CGCGCAAGCAATTGGGTATAGTTGGTAGATAGCTCATTTACCTGGGAACCACAGCGGCGGCCAGTGTGCCGCCGCGTCTATTGATGATCGAAGCGACTATTCCGGTCGGCAGCGCCGATGAATTGGTGATGCTGCTGGGTGCGAGCGACCAACATTTGCGGCGCATCCGCGATTCGGTGCCGGCTAAGATATCCGCCCGCGACGGAAAAATTCACGTCAGCGGCGATGAACAGGCCGTTCTCCAAGCCACCGAGATCATCGAGCAGATCAAAAATTCGGTCAGCCGCGAGGGCGCCGTTTCGCCGGAGCAAGTTACCCACATCATCAAGCAAGTTACCGGCGGACCGACAAACGGCCGCTCGGTTCCCGTCGATGTGAAGCAAGCGGGCAAGATGATTCGCCCGCGGACAGCTGGTCAGGCTCAATATGTCGAAGCGATTCGCACCAACGACTTGGTTTTCTGCAGCGGGCCGGCCGGAACTGGCAAAACGTATTTGGCCGTAGCAACGGCGGTCGAAGCGCTGAAGCAAAGGCAGATCGGCAAAATCGTGCTGGTGCGACCAGCGGTCGAGGCAGGCGAAAATCTTGGCTTCCTGCCCGGCGACTTGCAATCAAAGATCAATCCGTATTTGCGGCCGCTGCTCGATGCGCTCCGCGAGATGATGGACTTTGAGCAAGTCAAGCGATACATGGCCGACGACGTCATCGAAGTCGTGCCGCTGGCCTACATGCGTGGCCGAACGCTCAACAACGCTTTCATCATCATGGACGAAGCACAAAACACGACCGTCCCGCAAATGAAGATGTTTCTGACGCGGATGGGAATGAATTCAAAGGTGGTCGTCTCGGGCGACACCTCGCAGGTGGACTTGCCGTCGCATACGAAAAACGGCCTGACGGATGCGATTGGCCGGCTGCGAGACATCGATGGGTTCGCCAACATTGTGCTGACGCGAGAGGATATCGTGCGGCACCGGTTGGTGCAGGAAATTGTTCGCTGTTACGAGGAAGGACCGAAGAAGAAGCGGTGATGGCTATCGGCCGTCGGCTATCGGCCAGATTAATTGGCCGACAGCCGATAGCTGACAGCCGACAGCCGTCGCAACCATGAGCACCGGCAGCAAAAGGAAAAGGCGCATCGATCGCGTCACCTCGGTTGAGTTGCCGCTCGGTGTGCTGGGCAATCTGTGGGAGCAGCTGCGCCGCGGCCATGTGTTGGTGCGGTTGGCGCTTTGCGCGATCACGGCGATGCTCTTGTGGGGAATTACTCGCGGTTGGTCGCCTGCCCTGCCCTATCACCGGGGCGACGTACCGAAGCGTGACATTGTCGCCTACACGCAGTTCAGGCGCGAAGATCCAGAGGCCACGGACAAAGCCCGCAAAACCGCCCGAAGTTTGACGATTGCCACCTACGATAACGATCCGGCCAACCTCGATCAGCTTCGCGCCAAGGTGGAGAACGAAGTTACCGAATTGGTGGCCGCCAAATCGCTGGATAAAGTGGACCAACTGTGGGAAGCCTTCAAACTACAATTGGCCGAGGGTACTCCCAAGCCGACTCCGGAGGAGCGCCAGCAGCAATTTCAGAAGTTTCGCGAAACGTTATCAGCCGAAGGGGCGTTGGACAAGTTCAAGACCGCGCTTAACGAAGCTTTCGCTCCTCTGCTGGACAAGGGAGTATTAGAAAAATTGCCGGCCGAACACGACGCCAACAATGAAACGATCTCCGTTCATCCGGTCGGCACCGATACGAAGTTTCCCCGAAATGTTCCTGTGAGCGAGGTGCTCACCGAGAACGCTGCG